>NZ_JBHXAW010000003.1:0-46424 GCF_042726645.1 Isoptericola sp. NPDC060257 | reverse complement strand
GCCCACGACGTCGTGCCTGCGCAGCGCCCCCCGTCGGCCGAGGAGGAGGGGCAGATCCCCGGCCCGGTGCTCGACCTGGCCGACCGCATGCTGCGGCTGCCGCGCCACCTGGGCATCCACTCCGGCGGGATGGTCATGTGCGACCGCCCGGTGATCGAGGTCTGCCCCGTGGAGTGGGCGCGGATGGAGGGGCGCACGGTGCTGCAGTGGGACAAGGAGGACTGCGCCGACGCGGGGCTGGTGAAGTTCGACCTGCTCGGCCTCGGGATGCTCACCGCCATCCGGTACGCGTTCGACTCGATCGAGGAGCACACCGGGGAGCGGCTCACGCTGCACGGCCTGCCCGACGACGACCCGGCGGTCTACGACCTGCTGTGCGCCGCCGACACGGTCGGGGTGTTCCAGGTGGAGTCGCGGGCCCAGATGGCCACCCTGCCGCGCCTGCGGCCGCGGACGTTCTACGACATCGTCATCGAGGTCGCGCTCATCCGCCCCGGCCCCATCCAGGGCGGTTCCGTGCACCCGTACATCGAGCGGGCGCGGGGCCGCGAGCCGGTGACCTTCCTGCACCCGCTGCTGGAGAGCTCCCTCGGCAAGACCAAGGGCGTGCCGCTGTTCCAGGAGCAGCTCATGCAGATGGCGATCGACGTCGCGGGGTTCAGCGCCGCCGAGTCCGACCAGCTGCGCCGGGCGATGGGCTCCAAGCGGTCGGTGGAGCGGATGGAGGCGCTGCGCGGGCGGCTCATGGACGGGATGCGCGCGAAGGGGGTGGACGACCCGGCCGTGCGCGAGGAGATCTACGACAAGCTCAAGGCGTTCGCGGACTTCGGCTTCCCCGAGTCGCACGCCTACTCGTTCGCCTACCTCGTGTACGCGAGCTCGTGGCTCAAGGTGCACCACCCCGCCGCGTTCTACGCCGGCCTCCTGGCCGCGCAGCCCATGGGGTTCTACTCGCCGCAGTCGCTGGCCGCCGACGCGCGCCGGCACGGGGTGCAGGTGCTGCGGCCGGACGTCAACGCCTCCCGGGCGCTGGCGGGCGTGGAGCGTTCGGCGGAATCGTCGTCCCCGCCTTCCGGGCGTGACGACTTCGGGCCGGCGCCCGACCCGGCGCTGGCCGTCCGGCTGGGGTTGTCGGCGGTGCGCGGGATCGGCGACGACCTGGCCGAGCAGATGGTCGCCGAGCGGGCCGAGCGCGGACCGTTCCGCGACCTGCGCGACCTGGCCCGCCGGGTCGGGCTCAGCACCGCCCAGCTGGAGGCGCTCGCCACCGCGGGCGCCACCGAGGGGCTGGGGGCCGGGCGTCGCGAGGCGCTGTGGGCCGCCGGGGCGCTCGGCCAGGAGGGGCCGGGCACCCTGCCGGGCGTGTCCGTCGGGGTGGATGCCCCGACGCTGCCCGGCATGACCCCGGTCGAGACGGACGTCGCCGACGCCTGGGCCACCGGCATCACGCCCGGCTCGACGTCGCCGCTGGAGCACGTGCGCGAGGGCCTGGAGAAGGCGGGGGTGCTCACCGTCGCGGGAGTGTGCGCCACCGAGCCCGGCCGGCGGGTGGCGGTGGGCGGCGTCGTGACGCACCGGCAGCGCCCGGGCACGGCGGGCGGCGTGACGTTCCTGTCGCTCGAGGACGAGACGGGGCTGCTCAACGTCATCTGCACGGCGGGGCTGTGGCGCCGCTTCCGGACCGTGGCGCGCGGTGCCCCCGCGATGGTGGTCCGGGGCCGGGTCGAGAAGGCCGACGGCGCCGTCAACCTGCTCGCGGAGCACCTCGCGCCGCTGCGGCTGCCCGTGTCCACCCGGTCGCGGGACTTCCGATGACACCCCCGGAACCTGCCGGCCACCCCGGGGAGTTCACCGAGCTGTCGGCGACACGCCGTCGTGGGGCCACCCGCGGGCCACCGCGGGCGCGCAGGCTCGGCGCATGCGCACCCGTCGACCCGTCGTCGCCGTCCTCGTCAGCGCCCTCGCCGGTGCCGCCCTCCTGGCCGCGGGCGCCGCGCCGGCCGTCGCGGGGCAGGGGCATGGGCATGGCCCCGGCGGGCACGGGGGCCCGCGGGCCTTCGACCTGCAGGCCCACCGGGGCGGCGTGGCGATGACGGTGGAGAACACGCTGCCCGCGTTCGCGAACGCCCTCGAGCTCGGGGTGAGCACCCTCGAGCTGGACGTGCAGATCACCGCCGACGGGTACGCCGTGGTGACCCACGACCGCGACCTCAACCCCGCCAAGTGCGTGGACACGGGGCCGGCGTTCCCCGGCGACCCGGAGTACCCGTACGTGCCCGGGACGACGTACGTGAAGGACCTCACGCTCGCCCAGGTCCGCACCGTCGACTGCGGGTCCCTGCGCCAGCCGCAGTTCCCCGGCCAGGAGCTGCACCCGGGCGAGCGGATCCCGCTGCTGTCGGAGGTCTTCGACCTGGTGAACGACTACCGGGCGCGCCAGGTCACGCTGAACGTCGAGACCAAGGTCGAGGCGGGCGCGCTGGAGCAGACCGCGCCGCGCGAGCAGTTCGTGCAGGTCGTGGCCCGGGAGGTGCGCCGCGCGCGCCTGGTCGACCAGGTGACGATCCAGAGCTTCGACTGGGGCTCCCTGATGCGGATGCGCGAGGTCGAGCCGCGCCTGCCCCTCGTGGCCCTCACCAACGGCCAGCAGTTCCTGCAGCAGGGTCTGCCGGGCGCGTCCCCCTGGCTCGGGGGCCTCGACATCGACGACTTCGACGGCTCGCTCCAGCAGAGGTTCGTCGCCGCGGCCGCGTCGTTCGGCGCCGACGCCGTCTCGCCGGTGCACGGCGATCCGCAGGGCGGCGGCGTCGACGACCCCGGGTACGTGCCGTTCACCACCCGCGAGCTGGTCGACGCGGCCCACGACGCCGGGATGCGGGTGGTCCCCTGGACCGTGGACGACCCCGCGACGATCGGGTCCCTGCTCGACCTCGGCGTCGACGGCCTCATCACCGACGCCCCCGACGTGCTGCGCGGCATCCTGGCCGAGCGGCACCTGAAGCTGCCCAAGCCGTACCACGAGCCGCGCCACCGGGCGGAGTCCTCGGCGGCACGGCCGGCCGACGCCCCGAGCGCCTGACCGGGTGCGCCGTCAGCCGGCGGCGCTCGCGGCGTCCTCCGAGCCGGCGCCGCCGGTCCCGCGCCGCCGCGCGCGACGGCCGCGGGCGACCTCGGTCGCGAGGGCGTCGAGTGGTTGGGCGAACGGGTCGCCGAAGCGCCCCAGCCAGAGGCGCACGACGTCGAGCCCGGTGTCGTCGACGGCGTAGAGGCGGCGCGTGCCGTCGGCGCGCACCGTGACGAGGCGCGCGTCGCGCAGCACCCGCAGGTGCTGCGAGACGGCCGGCTGCGAGATGCGGGCCTCCGCCCGCAGCGCGTCGACCAATGCTCCGGCGGGCCGCTCGCCGGCGGCGAGCAGCTCGAGCAGACGCCGCCGCACGGGGTCGCCCAGCGCCTCGAAGGGCCCCCGCGGCGCGGACCGCTCGCCCTCCGGGACCTCCCCCGGGGTCGCGGAAGGCCCTCCCGCCGACGCCGCAGCGTGCGGCATCAGGCCTCCGGCACCGTGGTGTAGAAGGCGACGGTGCGCTCGGCCGCCGCGCGGGCGGCGTCCGGGTCGTCACCGTCGGCGATCGCGGCGTCCGCCCAACCCGCGGCGGCGAGCCGGGAGAACGTGACGCCCTCGGGGGAGAGCGACCAGGCCTCCGCGGCCTTCGGGTCGATCGCGCCGGTCGGGTCCGCGACGTGCAGGCCCAGCCCCATGAGCCCCAGGTCCCAGCCCACGCCGGTGGCGCCGGGGCCGTACTGGTCCCAGAGCTCCTGCGGGACGACGGCCTCGTGCACGAGCTCGAGGACGGTGCCGTCGCCGTCCTCCGTCAGGGCGACGGTCAGCCACGAGACGGAGCCGCCGAACTCCCAGGTGACGGCGAAGCTCGCCGGGGCGTCGCAGCGCTCGACGGTGCCCCCCGCGTTCCCCTCGAGCTGGTAGCGGCCGCCGACCGTCAGGTCGCCGCTGACCGGAAGGAACCAGCGGGGGATGCGGGCGGCGGACGTGACCGCGTCCCAGAGGTCGGCCCGGTCGGTGGCGTAGGCACGGCGGGCGACGGCGATCTTCGTCGGCGCGCCGTCGCGCTCGCCGCTGCGGATCTCCCGCGCCACGAGGCCTGCGGTGGCGACCGGGTCGATGGTGATGGTGGTCATGGCGACCCTCCTTCGTATAAGTCGTTGCTTATATACAACCATGTGTCGACGCCGAGCGGAAGAGGGCGGGGGGTCAGCCCAGGGGAGCGACGACGCAGACCTCGAAGGTCCCGCGCCCGCGCCGGAGGAGGTAGCGGCACCTCTCGTCGGCGATCTCGGCCGCGAGCTCGTCCCGGTAGGACCAGCGGACCTCGACCCAGAGCAGACCCCAGCCGACCTCCTCGAGGGCGACCAGCTCGGGCAGCACAGCGACGGCCTCGCGCGCCCGTGCGGCGACCGGGCGGCTCCTGGACAGGTCGAGCACGTCCTCGGGCGACGCGAGGAGGGTCGAGCTCTCCTGGCCCACGAGCAGGGCGGGCAGGTCGTAGCGGTCGGTCACCGCCTCGAGGTCCTCCGCGCCGAGCACCAGGCCCAGGTCCGCGAGGAAGGAGGACAGCGCCTCGCCGTCGTACGAGCCCGTCGGATTCGCCATCCGTTCACGGTAGCCCCGCGCCATGATCAGCGCTCATGAGCCGCCGTCGCCGCCGGGGTCTTCGGCCCGGACGGCTTCTCCCTCCAGTTCAACGGCGGGTCGGGACGCACGTTCACACTCTCGGCCGTCGAGGGCTCGATGACCGCGGGGGACTGCGGCGAGGGCACGGTCTGGGACGTCCCGGGCGCGAGGTGGGCGGACCGTGACGTGCACGGAGGAGGACGGAGCCCCGGACCGCTCCGTCGGCGCGGGCGGCTGACGGGCGCTCACCACGCCTGCGCGAAGACGTCCGCGAAGAGCTCGTCGGGGTCGACGTCGAGGCCACGGGACGCGAACCACGTGCACACGTTGCGGCAGTCGCGGTGCAGCAGGTCCGCGCCGAACGGGTTGGCCACGAGGTCCACGACCTGGGGCAGGTCGATGATCACGAGCCGCCCGCCGTCGTCGGCCCCGTCGCCGAGGCCGTCCACGAGGATGTTGTACGGCGACAGGTCTCCGTGCGCCCACCCGAGCCGGGCGATGACGCCCATGCCGTGCCGCAGCTGCTCGAACCAGTCCGCGAGGTGCGACGGGTCGGGCCGGGTGCGGGCGAGGCGCGGCGCGGCCTCGGCCGTGCCGTCCGCCGACTCCCGGCCGACGAACTCGAGCAGCAGCTCGGTGCCGTCGATCTGCACCGGGTAGGGCACGGGCGCACCGGCGTCCCACAGGCGGGACAGGGCGAGGAACTCGGCGTCGGCCCACTGGGTCGCGGCGACCGCCTTGCCCCACGAGGACTTGCGGTCCTCGATGGCGCGCTGGTCGCGGGTGCGGCGCACGCGCCGCCCGTCGGTGTACTCGCCGTCGCGGTGGAACTGGCGGTGGTCGCGGCCGCGGTACCGCTTGGCGGCGAGCAGGCTGCGACGGGTCGGGTCGTCGGGCACGGCGCGCTCGACGAGGAAGACGTCCGCCTCCTTGCCGGTCTTGAGCACGCCGAGCTCGGTGTCGAGGGCGGCGTCGGCGGTGACGACCCAGTCGGGCCGCGGCTCGGGGCCGCGCTGGCCCTTGGTCACGGAGGTCCAGGTGGACCACCGCTGGTCGGGGCCGGGCTCCACGGGGAGGTCGCCGTCCGAGGCGACCGAGAAGGCGGCGAAGGAGGACGAGGAAGAAAGGGAAGGGAAAGGGGTGTGCTGGTGCACGCGAGACTCCTGCTCAGGTCGAGGAGCTCGAGCGGCCCCTCAGGATCGGGTGGTGTCCGCCCGCCGGAGAGCCTCCGGGAGGGCGCGCATGACGACGTCGTCCATCGCTCTGCCCTCCTTCGCGTGCGGGCCCGCGCCGATCGCGTGCCGCCTGCGGGGAGCATGGCAGGAGCGGGTCACGGCGGTCCATGTCTTTTTCGGTCTTCTTCGTCTTCTCGGCTCCGTAGGGTGCGGGGATGGGGTTCGCGCCGGTCGTGGAGGGTGGCCCGGGCGTCGAGGACGTCCTGGTCCGCACCGCCCGCCGTCTGCACACCACGACGACCCTGGTGCTCGCACCGCCCGGGTCCGGCGACGGCGGTTGCGCTGCGCTCCTGGTCGACCCGGCGTGGGAGCCCGACGAGCTGGTGGCGGTCGCCGACGGGGTGGACGCCCGGGGCGGCCGGGTCGTCGCCGGGTACGCGACGCACGCCCACCACGACCATCTGCTGTGGCACCCGCGTCTCGGGCTCGACGTGCCGCGCTGGGCGACGGCGCGGGCGGCGCGGGTCGCGCGCCGGGAGCGCGCGCGCCTGCTGGCGGAGGCGCGCGCCGACGCCGAGCGTTACGGGGGAGCCGGGCACCCGGCCGAGGTCCTCGACCTGCTCGGGCGCGTCGCCCCGGTCCCGGCGACCGCGCGTGGGGTCCCCGACCCGGACGGCGTGCTGCCGCCCACCGAGCTCGTGGTCCACGACGGCCACGCCCCCGGGCACGGGGCGCTCTGGCTGCCGCGCAGCCGGGTGCTGGTGGCGGGAGACGTGCTGAGCGACGTCGAGCTCCCGCTGCCGCTCGACGAGATCGCGGGCGGGGGCGCGAAGGAGAGCGTCGAGCGCTTCCTCGCAGGGCTGGACCGGCTCGCGCCGTTCGTGGCCCGGTGCGCCGTCGTCGTGCCGGGGCACGGGTCGCCCACGGCGGACGCGGTCGCTCGCCTCGACGCCGACCGGCGCTACCTCGACGCCGTGCTGGGCGGGCGCGTCGTCGACGACCCGCGCCTGGGCCTGCCCGGTGCTGCGGAGGAGGACGCCCGGCTGCGCGCCGCGCTGGCGCGCTGACCGTCCCGGGGCGTGGCTGTCAGCCGCCGATCGCGCTCGCCCAGGCGGTGACCTGGTCCCACACCGGCTGGGTGTCGAAGCCCATCTGTCCCAGGGCGGCCCAGGCCACGCCGACGACGGCGTAGAGGCTGACCGGCGTCATGACGACCCATTCCCGCCACGACCCGGCGTCGCCGAGGACGGGCAGCGAGATGTTGCCGCCGTCGCGCCACACGTCGTCGAAGGGCAGCACCCGGTAGCGGCGCACCCAGTAGGGGGAGCGGAACTTCAGCGGCCACAGGAGGGGGACGCCGGCGGTGGTGACGAGGTCGCCGAGCACGTGCACGGTGCAGCCGAGGGCGACGGCCAGCGGCATCCAGTTCCACTCCTCGGGCGCGAAGACGGCCACGCACGCGGCGAGGAGCAGCGACAGCGTCCAGGTCCACCAGCGCCTGCCGCCCGTCACCTTCCAGGCGCGCAGGGCGAACGCGATGAGGAGGACCGCCATGACGCCGGGGCCGACGAGCACCTCGCCGAACGCCTCCGTGCTGACGGAGACCATGCCCATCACCCAGGCGATCGCGGTGAAGACGGCGATGCCGAGGATGGAGTGCGTGCCGTTGCGGTGCCCGCCGGACACGGTCGCGACGAGCTTGGAGACGCCCTCGGAGACCGGGGGCAACGAGTGGGCGATGGTGCCGCTGTGGTGGTCGGCGTCGGGCAGCAGCGCGGCGCCCGCGCAGACCAGCGCGCCGGTCATCACCCCGACCTCGGAGACGGGGTGCCAGCCGAACGCGAACGGCGCCGTCGACGTCACCGCGACCCAGGCGGCCGCTCCCGACGCGGCGTGGTGCCCACCCATCATGACGTCGTCGTTCTCCCGTCCGGTCGTGCTTGTCCAGTTCCGCACCCTTGACCGGTTGGTCCGGGCCGGGCAGGACGCTACACGCCGCCGCCGACGCCCGTGCCTGTGACCAGCGGGGCGACGTCGCGGTTTGCGAGAGCACGCCCCCGCCGTGCTATGTTTTTCCCCGCACCGAGACGGCGCCGAGGCGCTGTCGAGGTCCACTCGTCCGGGTGGCGGAATGGCAGACGCGCTAGCTTGAGGTGCTAGTGCCCTTTATCGGGCGTGGGGGTTCAAGTCCCCCTCCGGACACTCGTTGAGACAGCGACGAACAAGCCCCCGGGGTCCACAACCCGGGGGCTTTTTCGTGCGCCCGCACCTCGTCACGGCGCGCGTACGTCACACCGCGGCGGAGCGCACGGCGAACGCGGCCAGCGCCGCCCGGGTCTTCGTCTCCTGGGGCGCGCCGAGATCGACGCCCCGGCCCGCGAGGAACACCTTCGTCTCGGCCGCCGCCTGGAAGGCCTCGGGCGGCGCAGCCTTGGTGGACAGCTCGAGGACGCGGTCGCCGTCGGGCAGGAACCACAGCTCGGCGGTCAGGCGCCGCGGCAGCCCCTCGGGTGCGAACCGCGCCTTGAGGAGGGTCGTCGGACCCAGCACGCGCAGGTCGTCGAGCGTGACCCCGGCCGGGAGGCGCGGCTCGAGGAGCGCGCGCTGCGTGCGGTCGAGCAGGCCGGGGAGGCGGCCGACGTCGTCCAGCAGGGCCCGGACGTCGTGGTCGGGGAGCCGCCGCGTCGCGGAGCACGAGCAGGTGAAGCCGGCGGGCGACGCGTCCACCTCGACCTTGAAGCCGTCCGCCCGCCGCACGGTCGCCGGGACGTCCGCCGGCAGCATCGGTCGCACCTTCGCGGTGAGGTCGCCGTCCTTGCGCTGCGTGCGCCGGGCGCGGACGACGAGGCCCGCGGCGGACAGGTCGAGCGCGGGGGTGTCGAAGAACACGACCTGGCGGATCGTCGCGTCGAGCGCATCGATCCCGAGCCTGTCGAGCACCCGGCGGTGGTCCGCGCCGGGCACGGTGAGCTTCAGCTCGACGGCGTCGACCTCGGGCAGGACGGCGAGGACCGCGGCGAGGGTCTCGGCGTCGTACGCGGGCATCGGCGCGGGCGCCGCCGGCGGAGGGGGCGCGGGGGCGCTGCCGGGCTGCGGGGACGTCGTGGTCATGGTGGGCTCCTCCTGTCGCCGGGCGACGTGCGTCCATCGTCCGGCGGCGGCGCACGTCGCGCACCGGCCCACGGCCGGCCGGGCGAGATTCACCAGGAAGTTCACCCCGGCGGGCGACGCGCGTCGTCCTCCCACGACGGGTGGGCACCGTGCGGCACACTGGGCGGACGAGCGGGGGAGAGGAGCGCACGGGTGGCGAAGCGCGCGAGCGAGAACGTCCCGGCCTGGCTGCGGACGTCGGCCGGTTGGTCGTGGCGGCTCATCGCCCTGACGGCGGCGGTCGCGCTCGTGTTCTGGGCGACCGTGCAGGTGCAGCTGGTCTTCATCGCCGTGTTCCTCGGGCTGGTGTTCGCGTCGGTGCTGAACCCGGTCGCCGACCTCTACGCCAAGATCATGCCGCGAGCGCTGGCCACCGCCCTGGCGATCCTCAGCGCGTTCCTCGTGCTGGGTGGCCTCCTCACGTACGTGGTCGCGTCGGTGGCGGGTCAGTGGGAGCAGCTCGCCGGCCAGTTCGACACCGGCGTCCAGCAGATCCTCACCTACGTGGAGAGCGGGCCGTTCGGGCTCTCCGTGACCGGCGACCAGATCAACGAGTGGATCGACCAGGGGCGGCAGTGGATCGCCGACAACGCCGACTCGCTGGTCAGCCAGGCGGCGCAGAGTGCGGGCTCGGTCTTCGAGGGCTTCGCGATCTTCGCCCTGTCGATCTTCTGCACGGTGTTCTTCGTCGCGTCGGGCGGCAGGATGTGGCGCTGGTTCCTCGGCCAGATCCCCCAGGAGCACCGCAACCGGTGGCAGGCGGCCGCGGGGGCCGGCTGGTACAGCTTCTCCGGCTACGCGCGCGGCACCGTCATCATCGCTTTCGTCGACGGCGTCCTGGCGTTCATCCTGCTCACGATCCTCGGGGTGCCGCTGGCGGCCCCGCTGGCCGTGCTGGTGTTCATCGGCGCGTTCATCCCGCTGATCGGCGCGCCGCTGGCGATGATCATCGCGGCCGTCGTGGCGCTCGCGGCCAACGGGTTCGTCACGGCCCTCATCGTCACGATCGGCATCGCGCTCATCGGGCAGCTCGAGGGGCACGTGCTGCAGCCGCTCATCATGGGCAAGCAGGTCGCCCTGCACCCCCTGGTCATCGGCCTCGGCGTCACCGCCGGCACCGTGCTGGCCGGCATCCTCGGCGCGATCATCGCCGTCCCGCTCATGGCGGTCGCGTGGACCGTGTTCTCGACCCTGCGGGGCGACCGGCCGCACCCCGAGCTCGACGAGCAGCCCGGGCCGGGCGACCGGCCGCTCGCCGTGGCCCCGATCGTCGTCCCGCCGGACGCCGACGCCGCGCCGGGCGGTCGCGGGGCCACGGAGACACCCGAGGAGACCCCGGACAAATAGCCGTGAGGCCGTCGGCCGGGCGTGCCACGATGCCCCGATGGAGCCGTTCGTCCTCGCCACCGACCGCGTCCGCCTGTCCGTCCCGACCGCCGCCGACGTCGAGCGCATCGCCGAGGTCTGCGCCGACCCCGCCATCGCGCGGTGGACCACGGTGCCGTCGCCGTACACGCGCGACGACGCGGTGGGCTTCGTCGAGAGGTTCGTCGCCGACGGCTGGTCCGAGGAGAAGGACTTCACCTGGGCCGTGCGCGCCCCCGGAGGCATCGACGGCCCGGTGCTCGGCATGGTGGGCATGTCGAGGGAGGGCGGGCCGGGTGTCGAGCCGGCGGGGGAGCTGGGGTTCTGGTGCGCCCCGGACGCACGGGGCCGCGGCCTGACGACGGAGGCGGCGCGGCTCGTCGTCGACTGGGCGGTCGACCCCGAAGGGCTGGGGCTCGGCGTCGTGCGCTGGCGCGCGAACGTCGGCAACTGGGCGTCGCGCCGCGTCGCGTGGAAGCTCGGGTTCCGGTACGAGGGACTGCTGCGCCGCTTCGGTGCGCAGCGCGGCGTGCTCCAGGACTCGTGGGTGGGGTCCTACGTGCCCGGCGACCCGCGCGAGCCGAGCGAGCCGTGGCCCGCGGAGGCCCCCGCCGCCGCCTGACCGGTCGGCTTTGGGCGCCGCAGCGCCTGGACCGTATGCTCCCTGCGCGCAAGGGCGCGGATCGAGGCACGCACGGCGCGCGCCGGGAGCATGGAGGCTGGCGATGGGGCTGGAACGACGGGTCGCGGTGATCGGGGCGGGGCCGTCGGGCCTGGCCGCCGCGCGGGCGCTGGACCGCGCCGGGCTCGCCTTCGACGGGTACGAGGCCCACACGGACGTCGGCGGGCTGTGGGACATCGACAACCCCCGCTCGACGGTCTACGAGTCGGCGCACCTCATCTCCTCGCGCACCACGACCCAGTTCGACGAGCTGCCGATGGACTCGGCCGCCGACTACCCGAGCCATCGCGAGCTGCTTCGCTACTTCCGCCGGTACGCCGTCGAGTTCGGGCTGCGGGAGCGCTTCCGCTTCGGCACCCGGGTGCTCGGCGTCGAGCCGGTGGGCGGCGACGACAGCGGGCGCAGCGGCTGGACGGTGCGATCCGCGCCCGCCGGGTCGGCCCCGGGGTCGGGAGCCGACGACGCGGTCGAGCGCACCTACTCGCACGTGGTGATCGCGAACGGCACGCTCGCCGAGCCGAACGTCCCCACGCTGCCCGGCGCGTTCGACGGCGAGGTGCTGCACTCGAGCGCCTACAAGAGCGCGGACGTGTTCGCGGGCAAGCGGGTGCTCGTCGTCGGGGGCGGCAACTCCGGCTGCGACATCGCGGTCGACGCCGTCCACCGTGCCGCGTCGGTCGACCTGTCCGTGCGCCGCGGCTACTGGTTCGTCCCGCGCTACCTGCTGGGCCGGCCCACCGACACCCTCAACCAGGGGCGTCCGCTGCCCGCACGCGTCAAGCAGGCCGTCGACTCCCGCCTGCTGCGGCTGCTGAACGGCGACCCGCGGCGGTTCGGCTTCCCGGAGCCGGACCACAAGATCTACGAGTCGCACCCCGTGGTGAACTCGCTCGTGCTGCAGCACGCGGGCCAGGGCGACCTGCGGGTGCGGGCCGACGTCGCGCGGTGCGACGGGCGCACGGTGCACTTCGCCGACGGCAGCAGCGGCGACTACGACCTCGTGCTGCTCGCGACCGGCTACCGGCTCGACTACCCGTTCCTCGACCCCCGCCATCTCGCGTGGGCGGGGCCGGGCTCCGGGACGGCGCCGCGGCTGTTCTGCAACATCGTGACCCCCTCGGGCAACGGCCTGTTCGTCGTCGGGATGCTCGAGGCGTCGGGCATCGGCTGGCAGGGTCGCGCCGAGCAGGCCGAGCTGGTGGCGCGCTACCTCGCGGGCGTGGCGGCCGGGGACGACGGCGACGTCGGCGCCCGGGCGCGGGCAGTGCGGTTCCGCCGTCGCCTGACCGAGCCGTGGCCGGACCTGACGGGCGGCTACCGCTACCTCGGGCTGGAGCGGATGAGCTACTACGTGAACAAGGACGCCTACCGCCGCACCGTGCGGCGCCTGGCCGACGAGCTCGCGCCGGCCGCGGGGAGCGCGGCATGAACATCGACGACGTCGCCGTGCGGTTCGCCCCGGGCTCGATGGTCGCCCTGGACCTCGTGCTCGGCCTGATCATGCTGGGCATCGCGCTCGACACGTCGCCCGCGGACTTCCGGGCGCTGCGCCGCGCGCCGCGGGCGGCCGTGCTGGCGCTGCTCGCCCAGCTCGTCGCGCTCCCCGCCGTGACCTTCGGCCTCACGCTGAGCTCGACGTGCAGGCCTCCGTCGCCCTCGGGATGATCCTCGTCGCGTGCTGCCCGCCCGGGAGCGTGTCCCAGGTGCTCACGCACCGCTCGGGCGGCAACGTCGCGCTGTCGGTGTCGCTCACCGCCGTCGGGAACGCGATCTACATCGTCGCGATGCCGCTCAACCTCGCCCTGTGGGGGTCGCTGCACCCGACGGCCGGCGCCATCCTCACGGACGTCCGCCTGGACGCCGGGCAGATGCTGCTCGAGATCCTCCTGGTGATCGGCGTGCCGTTCGCGGCCGGGATGCTGGTGCGCACGCGCTGGCCGGCGCTCGCGGCCCGCGTGCACCGCCCGGTGCGCTGGGCGAGCCTCGTGGCGCTGGTCGGCTTCATCGTCGCCGCGCTCGCCGGGAACTTCGCGGTCTTCGTCGCGTCCATCGGCGTGGTCCTGCTGGCCGTGTTCCTGCACGACGCCGCGGCCCTCGGCCTGGGCTACCTCGCCGGCCGCGCCGGACGGCTCGCGCCGCGCGAGGTGAAGGCGGTCACGTTCGAGGTCGGCATCCGGAACGCGGGCCTCGGCCTCGGCCTCGTCTTCACGTTCTTCGGCGGGCTGGGCGGCATGGCGGTCGTCGCCGGCTGGTGGGGCATCTGGGACATCGTGGCCGGCCTGGCGCTGGCGACCGTCTGGGCGCGACGGACGCGGGCCCGCGCGGCCCGCGAGGAGGTGGCGGCATGATCCGCGTGCTGGTGACCGGCGGGGCCGGGTTCCTCGGGTCGCACGCCGTGGCGGCCCTCGCGGCCCGCGACGACGTCGCGCACGTCGTCGCGGGCGACCTGCGCGAGGCGCGGGTGCCCGACGGCGCGACCTGGGCGCGCCTGGACGTCACCGACCCGGCGTCCGTGGCGGGCGTGATCGCGGAGCACGACGTCGACACCGTGGTGCACCTCGCCGCGATCGTGAACCCGGGCACCCTCGACGCGGCGGCCGAGCGCGCCGTCGACGTCGACGGCACCCGGAACGTGCTCGACGCCTGCGTGGCGGCCGGGGCGCGGCGCGTGGTGATCTCGTCGTCGGGCGCCGCGTACGGGTACCACGCGGACAACCCCGTGCCGCTGCGCGAGACCGACCCGGTGCGCGGCAACGAGGAGTTCACGTACTCGCGGCACAAGCGCGAGGTCGAGGAGATGCTCGCGCGCTACCGCGCCGACCATCCAGGGCTCGGCCAGGTCGTGCTGCGGATCGGGACGATCCTCGGCCCGGGGGTGGACAACCAGATCACCGCGCTGTGGCGCGCCCGCCGGCTGCTGCGGGTGCGCGGCTCGGAGAGCCCGTTCGTCTTCGCGTGGGTCGACGACGTGACCGGAGCGGTCGTGGCGGGGGCGACCGGCGACACCACCGGGACGTTCAACGTGTGCGGGGACGGCGTCGTGACCGTGGCGGACATCGCCGCGAGCCTCGGCCGCCGCACGCTCGACGTGCCGGCGTGGGCGCTGGCCGCCGCGCTGCGGGTCGGTCACGCGCTGCGCCTCACCGTGCACGGCCCGGAGCGCGTGGGGTTCCTGCGCCACCGGCCGGTGCTCGACAACTCCCGCCTCAAGGCCGAGCTCTACGTGCCGCGCCTGACGTCGCGCGAGGCGTTCGAGACGTGGCTGCACGGCCGGGGCGCGCCCGCGGCGAAATCCGGTGGCCCTCGCCCCGAGGTCGGGTAGCATCGACGCCGTCCCCGCGGCCTCCGCCGCGCGTGAGAGGGGACGGCTCCAGGACGAGAGGCGCACCACAGCGATGACGGGCATCCGGACGACCGCCTGACGCGTCGACCCCGAGGCTCCCTGCCGGCCTGCACGCTCGAGTGCGGCCCGGGGGAGCGGCGTCGACGCACCCGCCGTCCGCCGTTCCTCGCACCGCTGGAGTCTTCGTGCCTGCTCCCCACCCCTCCGTCGTCCTGCACGACCTCACCTTCTCCTGGCCCGACGGGGCCACCCCGATCGCCGGCGTGTCCGGCGCCTTCTCCCGCGGCCGCACCGGCCTCGTCGGCCTCAACGGCGCGGGCAAGTCCACGCTGCTGCGCCTCGTCGCCGGCCGGCTGCGCCCGACGTCCGGGTCGATCAGCGTGTCCGGCGTCGCGGACTACCTGCCGCAGCGGCTGACGCTCGACACCGACGCCACGGTCGCGGACCTGCTGGGCGTGCGCGACGTCGTCGACGCGGTGCGCGCCATCACGGAGGGCACGGCGCCCGAGGCGGAGCTCGCGGCGCTGTTCGACGTCGTCGGCGACGGCTGGGACGTCGAGGAGCGCGCCCTCGCCGAGCTCGCCGGCACGGGTCTCCCGGCCGGCGACGGCGTGCTCGACCGCCCGGTCGGCACCCTCTCGGGCGGCGAGGCGATGCTCGTCGCCGTCACGGGCGTGCGCCTGCGGGGCGCCGACGTCGCGCTCCTGGACGAGCCGACGAACAACCTCGACGGCGACGCCCGCGAGCGCCTGCACGAGCTCGTGCGCACGTGGCGCGGCGCGCTCGTCGTCGTCTCGCACGACAGGCAGCTGCTCGAGCTGGTCGACGAGACCGCGGAGCTGCGCACCGGCTCGCTCACGACGTACGGCGGCACGTACGCGCAGTACGAGGAGCACCTGGCGGCGCAGCAGGAGGCGGCACGCTCCGCCCTGCGCGATGCCGAGCAGATCCTGCGGCGCGAGAAGCGCGAGCGGATCAAGGCCGAGGAGCGCATCGCGCACTCCGAGCGCCGGGGACGCAAGGACGTCGTCGAGCGCCGGTACGTCAAGGCCGCCATCAACGACCGGCGCAACTCCGCCGAGAAGTCGCAGGCCGCGCGGCGCGGCCAGGCCGCCGGGAAGGAGGCCGACGCTCGGGCGGCGGTCGAGGCCGCCGAGCTCTCCGTGCGCGACGACGACCGCATCGTCGTCGACCTGCCCGACCCGGACGTCCCTGCGGGGCGCCGGCTGGCCGTCCTGCGGGGCACGGACGGGCGCGAGGTCGTGCTCGCCGGGCCGGAGCGCGTGGCGCTGACCGGACCCAACGGCGTCGGCAAGACGACGTTGCTGGAGCGGCTCGTCGGGGTGGCGCCCGTGGGCGCCGACGTCGGGACGGGAGCGGTCGCCGAGACGCTCACCGACCGGGTCGGCTACCTGCCGCAGCGGCTCGACGTGCTGGACGACGACCAGACGGTGCTCGACGCCGTGCGGGCCGGCGCACCGGACGTGGCGCCGGGAGACCTGCGCAACCGGCTGGCGCGGTTCCTGGTGCGGGGCGACCAGGTGGGCCGCCCGGTCGCGACGCTGTCCGGCGGCGAGCGGTTCCGCGTGACCCTGGCCCGCCTGCTGCTGTCCGACCCGCCCGCCCAGCTGCTCGTGCTGGACGAGCCCACCAACAACCTCGACATCGCCAGCACCGACCAGCTGGTGCAGGCCCTGGCGGCGTACCGCGGCGCGCTGCTCGTCGTGAGCCACGACCGGGCGTTCCTCGACCGGCTCGGCCTCGACGCCGAGCTGGTGCTGGCCGCGGACGGGACGCTCACCGAGCGGCGGTCGTAGCCGCCCGGTGAGCGCCCCGGTGTCGTGGTGCGGGTACGGCCGGTCAGGAGCAGGCGAGGGCCCCGTCGGCGGGCGCCTGCCCGGACCCGACGAAGCCGACGGTCACGCTCTGGCCGGCGGCGACGTGCGTGGTCCACGCCACCGGGGTCACGACGCCGTCCGCCAGCTCGCCGCCCCACATGTTCGTGGAGATGATGGCGCCGGCGTCGACGCGCCACGAGGCGAGGTCGGCGTCGCCCGCGGTGACGACGATCTGGCCCTGGTAGCCGCCGGACCACGAGCTCGTCGTGGTGTAGGCGGCGGTGCACGCGCCGTCCGTCGGCTGGCCGTCGTCGGTCGTCGTGGTGAAGGCGGCCGCCGCGGTGGCGGCGGAGACCTCGCCGGTGTTGTCGTTGCGGGCCCGCACCGTCACCTCGTAGGTCGAGCCGGGGTCCAGCCCGGTGAGGTCGACCATGGGTGACCCGTCGGTCGTCGCGAGGACGTCGCCCGTCGTGGCGTCGAGCACGTCGTAGCCCGTCACGCAGCCGCTCTGGGAGACCCCCCACATGAGGTGCGCCTGCGTGGCCCGCACGTCGTGGGCCATCACCTCGCCGGGGACGCCCGGGGCCTCGTCAGGGCAGGCGGGCGGGTCCACGGGGCCCGTGCCGTCGCCGATGCCGGTGACCTCGCCGTCGCCGCCGTCGAACTCCACGTCCGAGCAGCTGTAGAAGTTCTCGCTGCTGTCCGAGCGCACCCAGTGCGTGAACACGACGTGGCGCCCGGTGCGGTCGGCGGGCAGGGTGACGTCCCAGTAGTAGTAGTTGTCGCCTCCCGGACCCCCGGTGTCCGGCGGGTCCGTCACGGAGTCGACCAGCTCGAGGTCCGCCCACCCGAGCGGCTGGTCCGGGTCGAAGCCCTCCCTCGTCACGTAGACGTCGAACCGGCCGGGGTGCTCGGCCCAGTTGTTGTGCTGGAACTCGTACGTGGCGCCCGCGGTGAGGTGCGTCGTCGGCCAGTCGGTGCGTGGCGCGTTGAACGCGGAGAAGTCGTACGGGCCGCGGTCGCCGCCGGAGCAGATGGTGCCGTCGGGGATGTACCCCTCGGTGCGTCCGGCGCCGTTCGAGTCCAGGTTGCCGAACCAGTTGTAGTACGCGTTCGGCCCGCTCTCGGCGAGCGCGTCGGCGCACGCCGGGTTGCCGGGGTCGAGCTGCCCGTTCGGGGTCCGGGCGTCCACCCAGCACAGGTACTGGCGGGAGCCGGGGAACACCTCGGCCCCGTGGGCTGCCGCGGGCTGGCCGACGGCGGCGACGATGCCGACGGCGGCCAGCGCGGCGGCGGCGAGGGATGCCGCGAGTCTTCGCATGATGGTCCTCCTCCTCGAGGTCCGTGGGTGCGTGGGCACGACGGTGGTCCACGGTGCGGACGGCGTCACCCCGGCTAAACGTTTCGCGCGCGGGCGCCGGTACGGTGTCGGGGTGACGTCCCAGCCCCTCGCCCCGCGCCCGAGCACGCCTCCCACGACGACCGCGGACCCGCACCCCACCGCCGAGCAGGAGGTCGTGGACATCTGCCGCGACCTGCTGCGGATCGACACCTCGAACTACGGCAACGGCGAGGGACCGGGGGAGCGGCGGGCGGCGGAGCTCGTCGCCGGGCTGCTCACGGAGGTGGGGCTCGAGGTGGAGCTGTTCGAGTCGGAGCCCGGCCGTACGTCGGTCGTGACGCGGCTCGAGGGTGCCGACCCGACCCGGCCCGCGCTGGTGCTGCACGGGCACACCGACGTCGTGCCCGCCGCGGCCGACGACTGGTCGGTCGACCCGTTCGCCGGCGAGGAGATCGACGGCCTCCTGTGGGGACGCGGCGCCGTCGACATGAAGGACATGGACGCGATGATCCTGGCGGTCGTGCGCCAGATGGTCCGCGAGGGCCGGCGCCCCGCGCGCGACGTCGTGGTCGCCTTCTTCGCCGACGAGGAGGCGGGCGGAGTGCGCGGCGCGCAGTGGGCCGTGCGGCACCGGCCCGAGCTCTTCGAGGGGGCCACCGAGGCGATCAGCGAGGTGGGCGGCTTCTCGGTGGAGGTGGGAGGTCGGCGCGCCTACCTGCTGCAGACGGCGGAGAAGGGCCTCGCGTGGCTGCGGCTCGTCGCCGACGGGCGCGCCGGCCACGGGTCCCAGGTGAACGCCGAGAACGCGGTGACCGAGCTCGCGGCGGCGGTCGCACGGATCGGGCAGCACCCGTGGCCGTACACGTTGACTCCCACCGTGGAGAAGCTGCTGCGCGGGGTGTCCGACCTCACCGGCCTCCCGTTCGACGGCGAGGACCCGGCCGCGGTCGACGCGCTCGTCGCGGCGCTGGGCCCGGCCGCCAAGTTCGTGGGCGCGACGGTGCGGCACACGTCCAACCCGACGCAGCTGGACGCGGGCTACAAGGCCAACGTCATCCCCGGGCGGGCCGAGGCCACGGTCGACGTGCGCCTGCTCCCCGGGCACGAGGAGGAGGGGATGGCGACGCTGCGCGAGCTGGCCGGGCCGTCCGTGCGCGTCGAGCCGATCCACGCCGACACCGCGCTCGAGGTGCCGTTCTCCGGCGACCTCGTGGACTCGATGGTCGCCTCCCTGCTCGCCGAGGACCCGGGGGCCACGGTGCTGCCCTACACGCTCTCCGGCGGCACCGACAACAAGTCGCTGTCCCGCCTCGGCATCACCGGCTACGGGTTCGCGCCGCTGCGCCTGCCGGCCGACCTCGACTTCTCCGGGATGTTCCACGGCGTCGACGAGCGGGTGCCGGTCGACTCGCTGCGCTTCGGCACGCGCGTGCTGGACCGCCTGCTGCGCGACTGCTGACCACGCCGTCGCCAGCCGTCCTCAGCCGTCCTCAGCCGTCGTCAGCCGCCCAGGCGGGCGAGCAGGTGGCGGGTCTGCTCGACGTACCCGCCGCCGAAGAGCACGGCGTGCACGGCGAGCGGGTACAGCTGGTGCAACGGCACCCGGTCGTGCCACCCGGGGGCGAGGGGCCACGCGGCGTCGTAGCCCGCGAGGACCTCGTCCAGGTGCGGCGCCCCGAAGAGCGCGAGCATGGCGAGGTCGGCCTCCCGGTGCCCGCCGTGGGCGGCCGGGTCGATGAGCACCGCCTCGGCGGAGCCGCCGGGCCCGCGCGACCACAGCACGTTCCCGGACCAGAGGTCGCCGTGCACGCGGGCCGGTGCCTCCCGTGCCGCAGGGCCCGCGAGGACGCCGAGCCGTCCGCACACCCGCTCGACGGCGGCCGCGTCCTGCGCGGTGAGCACGCCCCGCTCCCGGCCCTGCGCGACGACCGGCCGGAGCCGGGCGTGCGCGTAGAAGGCGGGCCAGTCGCCCCAGACCCCCGCTGCCAGGGGCAGGGGATCGTCGAGCGGCCCGAAGTACCCGCGCCCGGCGCCCGGCGGGAGGACGCCGAACCCGGCGGCGCCCGCTCGGTGCACGACGGCGAGGCGGCGGCCCAGGTCGCGCGCGGCGTCGGGCGTGGGGCGCGCCGCGTCGACCCGCTCCAGGTCGAGATGCTCCGGCCCGTGCCCGAGCACCCGGGCGACCCGCGGGCCGCCCGGCACGGCGAGCCAGCGGAGCCCCGCCGCCTCGGTGGCGAAGAACCCCGGCGGCGCGTGCGCCCGCGACTTGCGGAAGTGGTCGGCCATGCGACGTCCTGACCTGCGTCCTGGCGTGCCGGCCGGTCAGAAGGTCGGGCTGACCTTGATGATCTTGCGGCGCAGCCACACCCGGCGTTCGCCGCCCATGTACAGGCGGGTGCGCGCGAGCTCCCACCGGCCGTACTCGGCCTCGTCGGTGAGCATCTTGCGCGCGTCCGGGACGCTCGTGCCCCGGTCGATGGTCAGCACGCGGTACTCGTACTGTCCGTGCTTGCGCCAGGCGGACGGCGCGCCGGGGCGCGCGTCTGCCTGCGGCGTGGACGGGATCGAAGCCATCCGCTGTCCTCCCGAAGTGCTGGCGGGCGGTTTTCGTCTGCCCATTGTGCCCCGTGGGGCGCTACGGTCAGAGCATGACCGCAGACCCGCGTGCCGCGCTGGACCGCTTCGTCGCCGCGCTGGAGGCCCACTACCACGCGGTGTCGACCCGCCGGGGCGACGACGACCCTGCGGTCGACGACGCCTACGAGGTCCTGGCCGACGCGTTCGAGGTCTACGAGGACGCGCTGGCCCAGGTCTACTCCGAGGTCACGCCCTTCTTCCTCGACGACGGGGACGACGACGGGGACGACGACGGGGACGACCAGGACGATGACGAGGACGACGACGAGGACGACGACGACCTCGACGCGGAGCTCGACACGGACCTCGAGGGGCCCGACCTGGCGGGGGCTCCCGCCGACCGGCCGGCCGACGCCCCGGGCCAGGCCTACCAGCGCTCGGGGTAGCCGATCTCCGGGGCGGAGACGTCGTCGAGCGCGGCGTGGACCTCGCGCGGCAGGTCGAGGTCCACGGCCGCGAGGGAAGCCCTCAGCTGGGCCGGCGTCCGCGCCCCGACGATCGCGCTGGCGACCGTGTCGCGGGCCAGCAGCCAGGCGAGAGCGACCTCGAGCGGCGCGCGCCCGAGCCCGTCGGCCGCGGTGGCCACGGCCTCGACGACGGACGACGCCGCGGCGTCCAGGTAGGGGTCGACGAACGCCGCCAGGTGGGCCGACGCCGCGCGGGAGTCCGCGGGGATCGCGCGCCGGTACTTGCCCGTCAGCACGCCGCGGCCGAGCGGGGACCAGGCCAGCAGGCCGAGCCCCAGCGCGTCCGCGGCGGGCGCGACGTCGCGCTCCGCGCCCCGCTGCAGCAGGGAGTACTCGAGCTCGACGGCGCTGAGCCCTGTGCCGTCCGCCTCCAGCAGGGTCGCGACCCGCGCGGACGCCCAGCCGGGGTGGTTGGACAGGCCGACGTAGCGCGCCCGGCCGGAGGACACCGCGAGCCGCAGCGCCGACGCGGTCTCGGCGAGCGGCGTCGTCGGGTCGGGGCAGGCGACGAGGAACAGGTCGACGTGGTCGGTGCCGAGCCGGGCGAGGGACGCGTCGAGGTCGGCGAGCAGACCCGCACGGGAGGCGTCGACGCGGGCGCCCGACCGGCCGGCGCGCACGCCGCCCTTGGTGCAGAGCACGACGTCGGCGCGGGAGACCTTGTCACCGAGCAGGGACCCGATCACGCGCTCCGCGTCCCCGTCGCCGTACGTCGCGGCGGTGTCGACGAGCGTGCCGCCCGCGTCGACGAAGTCGCGCAGCTGCTCCGCCGCGTCCAGGTCGTCGGTGTCCCGTCCCCAGGTCATGGTCCCCAGGCCGAGCTCGGACACGCGCAGGCCCGTGCGGCCCACCTGACGACGCTCCATGGCTGGCCAGGCTACCGGGAAACCTCGCAGGTCCGGGTAGTGTGACCGCCCGTGAATGCCTGGGAAGCGATCCTGCTCGGCCTGGTCCAGGGCCTGACCGAGTTCCTGCCGATCTCCTCGAGCGCGCACCTGCGCATCGTGGGGGAGCTGCTCGGCGGGACCGACCCCGGGGCCGCGTTCACCGCGATCACGCAGATCGGCACCGAGGCCGCCGTGCTGCTCTACTACCGCCGCACGATCCGCGACATCTGCGTCGCCTGGTGGAAGTCCCTCGTGGGCACGCACGGCAGCGACTGGCGCTCCCGCATGGGCGCCCACGACGACCAGGCCCGCATGGCCTGGTACATCGCGCTCGGCTCCATCCCGATCGGCGTGCTCGGCCTGCTCTTCCAGGACCAGATCGAGACCTACTTGCGCAACCTCTGGATCACCGTGACGACGCTCGTCGTCTTCGGCCTGCTGCTCGGCTGGGCGGACAAGATCGGCCGGCGCACACGCCGGCTCGACGAGCTCAACCCGAACCGCGCGATCGCGTTCGGCTTCGCCCAGGCGCTGGCGCTCATCCCGGGCGTGTCGCGCTCCGGCGGCACGATCACCGCCGGGCTGCTCATGGGCTTCACCCGCAAGGCCGCCGCGGACTACTCGTTCCTGCTGGCCATCCCCGCGGTGCTGATGTCGGGCTTCTACCAGCTCGCCAAGTCCGTGGGCGAGGACCCGGCCCCCGGTTCGCCCGGCGCCGGCGCGACCCTCGTGGCGACGCTCGTCGCCTTCGTCGTCGGGTACGTCGTCATCATCGGATTCCTCAAGCTCATCACCACGCACTCGTTCATGCCGTTCGTCTGGTACCGCCTCGGCCTCGCCGCCGTGGTCGTGGTCCTGCTGCTGACGGGCGTGCTGACCGCGAACGGCGGCATCGTCGTCTGACCGGGACGTGGTCGGGCAGCCGGTCGGGAACCTGACCGGGTGAGACGCCCGGTAGCCTGGGCGCGTGCGTTCCTGGCCCGCCCCGCAGATCCCCGAGCTCCCCGACCCGGCCGACGGCCGCCGCACCCCCGTCCGGGTGCACGACAGCACCACCGGACGGCTCGTGGACCCGGCCCCGGGGCACGCCGCCCGCTACTACGTCTGCGGGATCACCCCGTACGACGCGACCCACCTGGGGCACGCGAACACCTACCTGGCGTTCGACCTGCTGCACCGGGCGTGGCTCGATGCCGGCAAGGACGTGACGTTCGTCTCGAACGTCACCGACGTCGACGACCCGCTGCTGGAGCGCGCGGACGCCACGGGCGTCGACTGGCGCGAGCTCGCCGCCGACCAGGTCGCGCTCTTCCGCGAGGACATGACCGCCCTCGGCATGGTGCCGCCCGCCACCTGGACCGGCGCCGTCGAGTCCGTGCCCGCCGTGGTCGCCGCCGTCGAGCGGCTCCTCGACGAGGGCGCGGCCTACCGGGTTCCCGTCGAGCCGGGCGCCGGCGGGGACGACCCCTGTCTGGGCGACGTGTACGCCGACCTGTCGGCCGACCCGGACTTCGGGCAGGTGGCGCGCCTCGACCCGGAGGTCATGGCGGCCCTGTTCGCCGAGCGCGGCGGGGACCCGCAGCGCGAGGGCAAGAAGAACCCCCTCGACCCGCTGCTGTGGCGCCGCGAGCGCGTGGGTGAGCCCGCGTGGGACGGCGCGTCCCTGGGCACCGGGCGTCCCGGCTGGCACATCGAGTGCGCCGTCATCGCCCGCGACGGGCTGGGCCTGCCCTTCGACCTGCAGGGCGGGGGAGCGGACCTGCTCTTCCCGCACCACGAGATGTCCACCTCGCACGACCGCCTGCTGGGCGGTGGCGGGGCGGGCGTGCACGTGCACGCCGGGCTCGTCGCCTACGAGGGCGAGAAGATGAGCAAGTCGCGCGGGAACCTCGTGTTCGTCTCCGCGCTGCGCCGCGCGGGCGTCGACCCGATGGCGATCCGCCTGGCCCTGCTGGCGCACCACTACCGCACCGAGTGGGAGTGGACGGACGCCGACCTCGAGGCCGGCGTCGCACGGCTCGAGCGGTGGCGCTCGGCCGTCTCCGGCAACGGCGGCCCTGACGCGTCGGCGACGCTGGGCGCCCTGCGCGCGGCGCTCGCGGACGACCTGGACGGCCCCGCCGCGCTCGCCGCCGTGGACGCCTGGGCGGACGTCGCGCTCGAGCCCGGTCGTGACACGTCCGACGACCACGAGGGTGCGCCCGGCGTCCTGGCGCGGGCCGTGAACGCGCTGCTGGGCGTCCGGCTCTGACGCGGCGTCCCTGACGCCGTCGCGGGGGCGTCAGCCCTTGTCCGGACCCCTGTCCCCGCCGCGGTCGGGGCCCTTGTCCCCGCCCTTCTCGCCGCCCTTGTCGCCGCCGACGTCGCGCCGCCGCAGGTAGCGCTCGAACTCGCGAGCGATGGCCTCGCCCGTCGCCTCGGGCAGGTCGGCGGTGTCCTTCGCCTCCTCGAGCTGCTGCACGTACTCGGCGATCTCGGCGTCGTCCGACGCGAGCTCGTCGACGCCGTGCTGCCAGGCCTCGGCGTCCTCGGGCAGGTCGCCGAGCGGCACCGGCGCGGCGATGAGCTCCTCGACGCGGGCGAGGATCGCGAGCGTGGCCTTGGGGGACGGCGGGTTGGCCACGTAGTGGGGGACGGCGGCCCACAGCGACACGGCCTGGAACCCGCGGCGGTCGGCCTCGTGCTGCAGCACGCCCACGATGCCGGTCGGGCCCTCGTACGTGCTCGGCTCGACGTCGAGCACCGCCTGCAGACCGTCGCTCTCCGTCGTGGCGGTCATCGGGATGGGCCGGGTGTGGGGCACGTCGGCCAGCAGGGCGCCGAGCGTCACGACCGTGCGTACGCCCAGCTCGGCGGCCAGGTCGAGCAGCTCGGCGCAGTAGGAGCGCCACCGGAAGGACGGCTCGATGCCGTGCACCAGCACCACGGTGCGGTCCGGCAGGTCCGCGACCGACACCGTCGTGGTGGGCCACGTGATCGTGCGCACGCCGTCCGGCCCGGTCTCCATCACGGGCCGGTTCACCTGGAAGTCGTGGTAGTCCTCGGGGTCGAGCTCGCGCACCTGGCGGGCGTCCCACACGTGAGCGAGGTGCTCGAGCGCGGCGGTGGCGGCGCTGCCGGCATCGTTCCACCCCTCGAACGCGGCGATCATCACGGTCTGCCGTGCGGCGTGGCGCCCGGTGGTCTCCGGCTCGGTCGTCATCCGTCCAGCGTATACAGGGGGCGGTCTGCCGGAGGTCGCCGCGCGGGAATGGTCGTTGACACGCGAGGGTCACCCTGGTTCGGTACCGGAAGGCGCTTACCAACGGAGGTGACCGTGCCTGCGACAGCGAGGTCGACGAGCTTCATCCCCCTGGCAGTCCCGCGTCCCACCCGGCAGCGGGTCCGGCGGCGGGCGACGGCGGCGTCCGCGCCGGCCGTGCTGGCGCTGCTGCTCGCCGGGCTGGCGGCACCCGCGGCACAGGCGGACGCGGTCGGCGGCCCGCCCGTCGGCTCGCCCGACGACGCGGCCACGGTGGGCTGGGCCACGCAGGGCGGCGGGACGGACGGCGGGGCCGGGGCACCGGCGGGCTCCGTCTCGGTCGTGACCGACCGCGCCGGGCTCCTCGCCGCGCTGGACAACGGCGGACGCCGGGACGAGCCCAAGGTGGTGTACGTCAGGGGCACGGTCCACGGCAACGAGGCCGCCGACGGGCGCCTGCTCGGCGAGCAGGACTACGCGCCGGGGTACGACCTGGACAAGTACCTCAGCTGCTTCGGCGACGAGGGGTGGAGCGACACCCTGCACGAGTACTGCGGTCCGCAGCGGCGGCTGCGGACCACGGGCAGCAACAACCTCAAGCGACAGATCGAGATCCCCGTCCCCAGCAACACGACGATCCTCGGCCTCGGCGACGACGCCGGGCTCGACGCGGCGACCCTCATGCTCCACCTGAGCCACGACGTCGTGATCCGGAACCTCACCCTCGAGGCCCCCGTCGACCACTTCACCTCCTGGGACCCGTGGGACGGCGAGCTGGGCGCGTGGAACGCACGCTTCGACGCGATGTCGTCCGTGACGTCGACGAACGTGTGGGTCGACCACGTCACCTTCACGGACGGCCGGTTCCCGGACACCTCCGCGCCCGCGGGGCCGAACGGGCGGCCGGTGAACTTCCACGACGGCCTGTTCGACGTGAAGGACGGCAGCGACCTGTTCACCGTGTCGAACAGCCGGTTCACCGACCACGACAAGACCCTGCTCATCGGCTCCGGCGACGACAACGCCGACACCGACGCGGGCCGCCTGCGGATGACGTTCGTGGGCAACGCCTTCGAGGGCGTCTGCCAGCGGGCGCCGCGGGTGCGGTACGGGCAGGTGCACGTGCTGAACAACTGGTACAGCGGGTCGTCGAGGGACCCGGTCGCCCCGGTGACCGGGGACCACTGCTACGGCATCGGGCTGGGCATCGAGTCCAGCGTGGTGTCGGAGGGCAACGCGTTCGACTACACCGGGCCCAGCACCGGGCCGGGGATGGCGGTGTCGAACTGGAACGCGACCCGGTTCTCGGACTCCGGGTCGTGGTTCCGGGGCAGCGCCGTCGACCTCGACGACGTGGTCACCGACGGCACGGCCGGCCCGGTCGGGCCCGCGGGCTGGGACCCGGCCGACGTCTACCCGTACGAGGCGCTGGACGGGTACGCCGCGGTGAAGCACCACGGGAAACACGGGACGGGCGCGGGGGTGCTGGAGGTGGCCCTGCCCTGACGGCGTGCCCCATCTCACGGGGGCGCGGGGGCCGGGGCGCGCGGGCCGGTCCGTACGATGGACGGGTGCCCGAGACCCTCGCCCCCGCCCCGCAGACCACCTCCCCGACGCTGCCCGCGGCCGTCCTGTGGGACATGGACGGCACTCTCGTGGACACCGAGCCGTACTGGATCCGGGCCGAGCAGGAGCTCGTCGCGGAGCACGGCGGCACCTGGACGCACGAGCAGGCGCTGCAGCTCGTGGGGAACGCGCTGACGGTCTCCGCGACGATCCTGCGCGACCAGGGCGGGGTCGACCTGCCGGCCGACGCGATCGTCGACCGCCTGCTGGGTCAGGTCGTGGAGCAGGTCCGTGAGCGGGTGCCGTGGCAGCCGGGTGCGCTGGACCTCCTCACGAGCCTCGCCGAGGCGGGCGTGCCGTGCGCGCTGGTGACGATGAGCTACTCGGCCCTCGCGGAGGAGGTCGTGTCGCGCGGCCCCGCCGGGGCGTTCACCACGCTCGTCACGGGCGACCAGGTGACCCGGGGCAAGCCGGACCCCGAGCCCTACCTGGTCGCGGCCGAGCGGCTCGGCGTCGACGCCGGGGCCTGCGTCGCGATCGAGGACTCGCCCACCGGCATCGCCTCGGCGCGGGCCGCGGGCATCGCGACCCTGGGCGTCGAGGCGGTCGTGCCCGTGCCGCACCTGGACGGGCTCAGCCGCGCCGCGTCGCTGGAGAAGGTCGACGTCGCGACGCTGTCGCGCATCGGCGCCGGCGAGGTCGTGGACCTCACGCTCTGACGGGGTCGTCGTCCGGCGCCACGTCAGGGATCGCGCCGAGGACCACGTCCGAGGCCGCGCCCCCGGGGTCCACCCCGAGCCGTTCGCGCAGCGCGCCCGGCGGGATCGCGGGCGGCGTGCCGCCGAACGCGGGACACAGCGCCTGGTGGGCGCACCACCCGCACAGCCTGCTGCGGCGCGGCCGCCAGTCGCCGGTGCGGGCGGCGTCCTGGATCGCCGACCACAGGGCGCGCACCTTGGTCTCCGTGGCCTCGAGCTCCCGCTCGGCCGGCTCGGCGCGCAGCACCTGGCCGTCCCCGAGGTAGAGCAGCTGGAGCATGCGCGGCAGGTCGCCGCGCTCGCGCCACAGCACCAGGCCGTAGAACCGCATCTGGAACAGGGCGGAGCCCTCGAAGCCGGGCCCGGGCGCGCGGCCCGTCTTGTAGTCGACCACCCGCAGCGCGCCGTCGGGCGCGACGTCGAGCCGGTCGACGATCCCGCGCAGCACGGGCCCGTCGTCGAGCGCCGTCTCGACGCGCAGCTCCCGGGACGCGGGCTCCAGCCGGTTGGGGTCCTCGAGCGTGAAGTAGGTGCCCACGAGCCGCCGCGCCCGGCCGAGCCACTCCGTCGGCGTGGTGTCGGCCGCGTCGCCGCCGTCGTCGAAGAGCGTCGCGTACCGCGGCTCGGCCTCGACGAGCCGCTCCCACTCGACCGGCAGCAGGGCGGCCGCCGCCTCCGGCGTGCGCTCGCCGCGCGGCGCGTCGTAGAGCCGTTCGAGCACGGCGTGCACCAGCGTGCCCCGGGCGGCGGCGGACGCCGGGGGCTCGGGCAGCCGGTCGACCACGCGGAAGCGGAACAGCAGGGGGCAGCGCATGAAGTCGGCCGCGCGGGACGGCGACAGCGCCGGGGCCCGCGACGCCGTCGGCGACGGGTCGGGAGCGGCGGTCGTCGTCATGCGCGCCACCTTACGGGCGAACGGTGACAGGCCGTCCCGCACCGGCCGACGATCGGTCGACGGTCAGCCAGCCCGGATAGCCTGGCCGGGTGACCTCTCGCTCCCGGGGATGGGTGGTCGGCCGCATCGCGGGCGCGCCCGTCCTCGTCACCCCGTCGTGGTTCCTCGGAGCCGTCGTCCTCACCCTCGTGTTCGCGCCCTCGGTGCGGACGTGGTTCGCACCCCAGCTGGGGACGACGGCGGTGCTCGTCGTCGCCGCCGCGTTCGTGCTGCTCCTCTTCGGGTCCGTGTTCCTGCACGAGGTCGCGCACGCCCTCGTCGCGCGGTCGCGCGGGCACCGCGTCACCGAGATCGCGCTGACGCTGTGGGGCGGCCACACGGCGTACACCGGGTCGGGCGGGCGCCCGCTCGACGGCGCCCTCGTGGCCGTGGTCGGCCCGCTCACCAACCTCGTGCTGGCGGCCGCGTTCTGGGTCGTGTACCTCCTGCAGCCGGTGTCGTCCGTCGTGACCGCGCTGCTCCTGGCCGGTGCGTTCTCGAACGCGTTCGTCGGGCTGTTCAACCTGGTGCCGGGGCTCCCGCTGGACGGCGGGCAGATCCTCGAGTCCGCGGTCTGGGGCGCGACCGGCTCGCGCACGCGGGGCACGCTCGCGGCGGGCTGGGTCGGACGGGTGGTGGCGGTCGGCGTGCTGGTCGTGGCGCTGCTGTGGCCGCTGCTCGAGGGGCGGAGGCCCTCGTGGGTGACGGTCGCGTGGGCGGCGCTCATCGGCGCGTTCCTGTGGTCCGGCGCGGGCGACGCGATCAAGGGTGCGCGGACCAGGGCCCGGGTCGCGACGCTGTCCGCGCGCGGCCTGGCCGTGCCGGCCGTCGTGCTCCCCGTCGCCGCCACCGTCGCCGGCGTCTCCGAGGCGGCGGCGCGGCAGCCCGGCGCGGTCGTGGCCGTCGTCGGGCCCGCCGGGGAGCCCGTCGGCTGGGTGGACCCGACCGCGGTCGCGAACGTGCCCGCGGGTCAGGCCGCCGCCACGCCGGTGGAGGCCGTCGTCGTCCCGTTCCCGCCCGGGTCCGCGGTGAGCCCCGAGCTCGAGGGCGACGACCTCCTCGACCGCCTCGCCCGCGGCTCGTCCGGGGCGCGCGTGGTGCCGGTCGTGGACGCCGGCCGCCTGACGGGCGTGCTCGACGTCGCCCGGGTCGCGGCCGCGCTCCGCCGATGAGGTGGCGGGAGGCGGGCCGGTAGACTCGCCCGTCGTGACCTCCGCCGACGCCACCGTGCCCGAGAACCGCCCGACCGCCGACCCGACCGGCCGCGCCACGGGTGCGGACCTGCGCCGCGGGCCCCTGCGCGAGGGCGACCGGGTGCAGCTCACGGACCCCAAGGGCCGCCTGCACACCATCACCCTCAAGCCCGGCGGCACCTTCCACACGCACAAGGGGTACTTCCGCCACGAGGACCTCATCGGCCGCCCCGAGGGGTGGGTCGTGACCAACACGGCGGGGATCGAGTACCTCGCCCTGCGCCCCCTGCTGAGCGACTACGTGCTGTCCATGCCGCGCGGCGCCGCCGTCGTCTACCCCAAGGATGCGGGCCAGATCGTGCAGATGGCGGACATCTTCCCGGGCGCGCGCGTCGTCGAGGCCGGCGTCGGCTCCGGTGCGCTGACCATGTCGCTGCTGCGCGCCGTGGGCGACGCGGGCGAGCTGCACTCCATCGAGCGGCGCGAGGACTTCGCGGCGATCGCGCGCGGCAACGTCGAGTCGTTCTTCGGCGGCGAGCACCCGGCGTGGCGGCTGTCGGTCGGCGACCTCGCCGACGTGCTGCCCACCGTGGCCGAGCCGGGCAGCGTCGACCGCGTCGTCCTCGACATGCTCGCGCCCTGGGAGAACGTCGACCCGGTCGCGCGGGCCCTCGTCCCCGGCGGCGTGCTCATCTGCTACGTCGCGACCGCCACGCAGCTGTCCCGCACGGCCGAGGACCTGCGCGCCGACGGCCGGTTCGCGGAGCCGCAGGCGTGGGAGTCCATGGTGCGCGGCTGGCACCTCGAGGGCCTCGCGGTCCGCCCGCAGCACCGGATGATCGGGCACACCGGCTTCCTCGTCACGGCGCGGCGGCTCGCCGACGGTGTCACGCCGCCGGAGCGCACGCGGCGCCCGGCCAAGGGCTCCTACCCCGCCCCCGACGCCGAGTGGTCGGAGGAGGAGCTCGGCGAGCGCGCCGTCTCGGACAAGAAGATCCGCCGCGTCCGTCGCGACCTCGGCGTCGCCCCCGACGACGCGCAGGGCTGACGGCCCACGGGCGGTCGTCGGCAGGTCACCGGGAGGTCTCGGTCGTGTGAACCTCGCGACCGCTCCGTGAAATGAACCCCCGGACGACCGTGTTGATGTCTAGGGTGCTGTACTCCGGGGACGCCTTCCCGCCCGGGGAGGCGGTCACCCGGGCCGCACGAGAGGGGATGCGATGTCCGACAACCCTGTCCGCCCGGAGCCTCGACCGGAGCAGCCGGCGCTGCCCACCGGACCGAGCCACGACGCACAGCTCGCCCTCCTCGCCGCCAAGAACGAGCGGCTCGCCGAGGCGCTCCGCGCCGCCCGCGACCAGATCGTGGAGCTCAAGGGCCAGATCGACGAGCTCGCCAAGCCCCCGGGGACGTACGCGACGTTCCTCGCCGCGCACGACGACGGCTCGGTCGACATCTCGTCGGCCGGCCGGAAGATGCACGTGCAGGCGAGCCCGGGCCTCGACGTCGCCGAGCTGCGCCCCGGGCAGGAGGTCAAGCTCAACGAGGCGATGACGGTCGTCGAGGTCGGCGGCTACGAGCGCACCGGCGAGCTGGTGACCGTCAAGGAGGTGCTCGACGCCGAGCGGGTGCTCGTCGTCGGGCGTGCCGACGAGGAGCGGGTCGTGCGCCTCGCCGGGTCGGTCGCCGACGCGGAGCTGCGGGTGGGCGACGCGCTCACGGTCGACGTGCGCAGCGGGTTCGTCTACGAGGTGGTGCCGAAGTCGGAGGTCGAGGAGCTCGTCCTCGAGGAGGTGCCCGACATCGCCTACGAGGACATCGGTGGGCTGGGGCCGCAGATCGAGCAGATCCGCGACGCCGTCGAGCTGCCGTTCTCGCACCCCGACCTCTTCCGCGAGCACGGGCTGCGGCCGCCCAAGGGCGTGCTGCTGTACGGCCCGCCCGGGTGCGGCAAGACGCTCATCGCGAAGGCGGTGGCCAGCTCGCTGGCGGGGATGGTCGCCAGCGCGCAGGGCGGCGACCCGACGGCCAAGAGCTACTTCCTCAACGTCAAGGGCCCGGAGCTGCTCAACAAGTACGTGGGCGAGACCGAGCGGCACATCCGCCTGATCTTCGCCCGCGCGCGCGAGAAGGCGACGCAGGGTGCGCCCGTCGTGGTGTTCTTCGACGAGATGGAGTCGCTGTTCCGCACCCGCGGCACGGGACTCTCCTCGGACGTCGAGACGACGATCGTGCCCCAGCTGCTCGCCGAGATCGACGGCGTCGAGCGGCTCGACAACGTCATCGTCATCGGCGCGTCGAACCGCGAGGACATGATCGACCCGGCGATCCTGCGGCCCGGCCGCCTGGACGTGAAGATCAAGATCGAGCGGCCGGACGCCGAGGGCGCCACCGAGATCTTCGGCAAGTACCTCACCCCCGAGCTGCCCATCCACCCCGACGACCTGGCCGAGCACGGCGGCAGCCAGAACGAGGCCATCGGGGCGATGATCCGCAGCGTGGTGGAGCGGATGTACTCCGAGGACGAGGAGAACCAGTTCCTCGAGGTCACGTACGCGTCGGGCGACAAGGAGACCCTGTACTTCAAGGACTTCAACTCCGGCGCGATGATCCAGAACGTCGTGGACCGGGCCAAGAAGTCGGCGATCAAGGACTTCCTGGCCACCGGGCAGCGCGGCATCCGGGTCGAGCACCTCCTGTCGGCGTGCGTCGACGAGTTCAAGGAGAACGAGGACCTGCCCAACACCACCAACCCCGACGACTGGGCGCGCATCAGCGGCAAGAAGGGCGAGCGCATCGTCTTCATCCGCACGATCGTCCAGAAGAAGGGCGGCGACGGCACCCCGCGCACCATCGACACGGTGACCAGCACGGGGCAGTACCTGTAGGACGTGCCCGCCGCGGGTGACGCCAGATCGAGGTACCCGTCCCGAGATCGACCCACCGTGGGTCGACTTCGAGACGGGTACCTCGATCTCGTTCCCGGCCACCTAGGGTGGTGGCGTGAGCGTTCGTCGCGTGATGGGGATCGAGACCGAGTACGGCGTGCTGGCACCGGGGCGGCCGATGGCCAACCCGATGCTCATGAGCTCGCAGGTGGTCATGACGTACCGCGCCCTGGTGGCGCGGGCGGGCGCCCGCCCGCCGGCCCGCTGGGACTACGACGACGAGGACCCGCTGCAGGACGCACGCGGGTTCCACCTCCAGCGCGCCTCGGCGCACCCCTCGCTCCTCACCGACGACCCGTCGCGCCCCGCGCCGTCCGGACCCTCGTCGTCCGGCCCGACGTCCGGCAGCACCCCCGCGTCGGCCCAGGTGGCCTCCGCGGCGGGCACGCCCGGGGCGTCCCGCGGTCGGGCGCGCCCCGTCCGGCAGGAGCCGGAGGAGGTGGAGCGGCCGTCGGTCGAGGACTACGACGACCCGAGCGCCGCGAACTGCATCCTCACCAACGGCGCGCGCCTCTACGTGGACCACGCGCACCCGGAGTACTCGTCGCCCGAGGTCACCGGGCCGCGCGACGGCGTCCTGTGGGACGTCGCGGGGGAGCGGGTCATGCTCGCGGCCGTGCGGTCGCTCGCGGAGGTGCCCGGCGGCGAGGTGGTGCTCTACAAGAACAACGTGGACGGCAAGGGCGCCAGCTACGGCACGCACGAGAACTTCCTGGTGGACCGGGCGCTGCCGTTTGGCACGCTGGTCGAGCTGCTGACGCCGTTCCTCGTGACGCGGCAGGTCTTCGCCGGGTCGGGGCGGGTCGGCCTCGGCCCGACGGGCTCGGAGGCCGGCTTCCAGCTCTCGCAGCGTGCCGACTACATCGAGGCGGAGGTGGGCCTCGAGACGACGCTGCGTCGCCCCATCGTCAACACCCGCGACGAGCCGCACGCTGACCGCACGCGGTGGCGCCGCCTGCACCTCATCATCGGCGACGCCAACCTGTTCGAGGTCGCGACCTTCCTCAAGCTCGGTACCACCTCGCTGGTGCTGTGGGTGCTCGAGCACCTCGACGAGCTGGCCGAGGCGGGCGTCCCCGCCCGGGAGGAGCTCGCCGCCCTGCGGCTCGCCGACCCGGTCGCCGACGTCCAGCGGGTGTCGCGCGACCTCACCCTCGCCGCCCCCCTCGAGCTCGCCGACGGCCGCCGGCTCACGGCGCTGGGGATCCAGGAGGCGTACGCCGACGTCGTGGCCCGGTCGGTCGCGGCGCTCGCGGCAGCGCGTACGACAGGGGGTACGGCAGCCTCCGGCGGGCCGGGCGACGACGAGACCGCCGCGGTGCTGGACCGCTGGCGCTCGGTGCTCCACCGGCTGGGCACGGACCCGTCGACGTGCGCGCGCGAGGTGGAGTGGGTGGCGAAGCACCGGCTCCTGGAGCGGATGCGGTCGCGGGACGGGCTCGGCTGGGACCACCCCCGGCTGCACGCGCTGGACCTGCAGTGGACGGACGTACGGCCCGAGCGCGGCGTCTACCACCGGCTCGTCGCGTCGGGCGCCGTGGAGCGGCTCGTGGACGACGAGCGGGTCGCGGACGCGGTGCACCACGCCCCGGCGGACACGCGGGCCTGGTTCCGTGGCGAGGTGATGGCCCGGTACGCGGACCAGGTGTCGGCGGCGAGCTGGGACTCGGTGATCTTCGACGTCCCGGGGGCCGCGGCCCTGCAGCGGGTGCCGATGCTCGATCCCTCCCGCGGCACCCGTGCGCACATCGGTGCGCTCCTGGACGCCAGCCCGGACGCGGCGGCGCTGCTCAAGGGGCTGCGCGGCGACGGGTGACCGCCTGACCGGCGACGACGTCGTCCGGACCGTGCCCACCCCGTGCCCACCACGGGCCCCAGCCGTGCCCCGTCCGTGCACGGGGTGGAGTCGTTCAGCCCTGGGCGCAACCGGCGTGGACGTCGCCGCGCGGTGTCGGTCGCAGCGCATAGGCTGGCGTCGCGAGACTCTCCCGGAGCTCCTTGTCGGGAGCTCCGCAGCAGCGAAGGAGGCGGACCATGGCCGGTCAGGAACGGATCAACCCGCAGCACGAGGACCGCACGCCCGACGACGACGCGGACACCCCCGCCCCGGTCGCCCCGGCGGCGACCGAGCGCGACGCCGAGGTGGACGCCCTGCTGGAGGAGATCGACGAGGTCCTCGAGACGAACGCCGAGTCGTTCGTGCGGGGCTTCGTGCAGAAGGGCGGTCAGTGAGCGCCCATGACCCACGCTGACACCTCGGGACGGCTGCCGGACGCGTTCCTGCGCCCCGGCTCGTCCTCGTTCGTGGACTTCCTCGCGGGCCACGCGCCCGACCTGCTGCCCGGGCGTCGCGACGTCGGCGGCGCGAGCGCCGACGGGCTCGCCCCGCACGCCACCACCATCGTCGCGCTGACCTTCGGCACCGACGACGGCGGCCGCGGCGTGATCATGGCGGGCGACCGCCGGGCCACGGCGGGCAACCTCATCGCCAGCCGCGAGATGGAGAAGGTCTTCGCCGCCGACGCGTACTCGGTGGTCGGCATCGCGGGGTCCGCGGGCGTGGCGATCGAGCTCGTGCGGCTCTTCCAGCTCGAGCTGGAGCACTACGAGAAGATCGAGGGCTCCCTGCTCTCCCTCGACGGCAAGGCCAACCGCCTGTCGACGATGATCCGCGGCAACCTGCCCCTCGCCCTGCAAGGCCTGGCCGTCGTGCCGCTGTTCGCGGGCTACGACCTCGACCGCGGGTACGGGCGGCTGTTCAGCTACGACGTCACCGGCGGCCGGTACGAGGAGCACGACCACCACACGGTCGGCTCCGGCTCGGTGTTCGCGCGCGGCGCGCTGAAGAAGCTGTGGCGGCCCGGGCTCGACGCCGACGCGGCGGTCGGCGTCGCGGTCGAGGCGCTCTACGACGCGGCCGACGACGACAGCGCGACCGGCGGCCCCGACCCCGTGCGCCAGATCTGGCCCGTGGTGAACGTCGTGACCGCCGACGGCGTGCGCCGGGTGGCGGACGAGGAGCTCTCCGCGACGGTCGAGAGGATCGTCGACGAGCGCGGGGCCGCCCACCGGGCCGCCCACGGCGACCGCCCCGCCGGCGGTCCCCGGACCGGGAACCAGGGGGGTGCGCGCGCATGACGATGCCGTTCTACGTCTCGCCCGAGCAGCTGATGAAGGACCGGGCGGACTTCGCCCGCAAGGGCATCGCCCGTGGCCGGTCCGTCGTCGTGCTCGCGTACGAGGGCGGGATCGCGTTCGCCACGGAGAACCCGTCGCGAGCGCTGCACAAGATCTCGGAGATCTACGACCGCATCGCGTTCGCCGCGGTGGGCAAGTACAACGAGTTCGAGAACCTGCGGGTCGCCGGGGTCCGCTACGCCGACCTGCGCGGGTACTCCTACGACCGCACCGACGTCACCGCGCGCGGGCTGGCCAACGCCTACGCGCAGACGCTGGGCACGGTGTTCACCACCGAGTCCAAGCCGCTGGAGGTCGAGCTGGTCGTGGCGGAGGTGGGGGACAGCCCGGCTGCCGACCAGATCTACCGGCTGTCCTACGACGGCTCCGTCGCGGACGAGCACGGGCACGTCGTGATGGGCGGCCAGGCGGAGCAGCTGGGCGCGCGCGTCGGCGAGGCCTGGCACGAGGGGATGACGCTGCCGCAGGTGCTCGCGCTCGCGGTGCGCACCCTCGGCGCCGTGGGGTCGGACGGTTCCGTCGCCGCCGAGGGGGAGGAGCGCGAGATCGCGCCCGCCGGCCTCGAGGTGGCGGTGCTGGAGCGCGCGGGCCGGCGGCGGGCGTTCCGCCGGCTGCAGGGCGCGACGCTGGCCGGGCTGCTCGAGCAGCCCGGTGAGTGAGACTGGCGATTGAGACGGGCGAGCAGGTCGCACCGTAGTCGGGCACCAGGTGGGGCAGCAGGTCGGGCAGCAGGGCCGAGCGAGGGGAGACGTCGTGGACCGCAGGATCTTCGGTCTGGAGACCGAGTACGGGGTGACGTGCGCGGCGGACGACGGGCGCGGCCTGTCCGCGGACGAGGTGGCCCGCTACCTGTTCCGCAAGGTCGTGGCATGGGGGCGGAGCTCGAACGTCTTCCTGCGCAACGGCTCGCGCCTCTACCTCGACGTGGGGTCGCACCCCGAGTACGCGACGGCGGAGTGCGACGACGTGCACCAGCTCGTGGCGTACGACCGGGGCGGCGAGCGCATCCTCGAGGGGCTGGTGGCCGACGCGCAGCAGCGGCTGGAGCACGAGGGCCTGTCCGGCAAGGTGCACCTGTTCAAGAACAACACCGACTCCGCGGGCAACTCCTACGGCTGCCACGAGAACTACCTCGTGCGCCGGCAGGGCGACTTCTCGCGCCTCTCCGAGGTGCTCGTGCCGTTCCTCATCACCCGCCAGGTGCTCACGGGTGCGGGGAAGGTGCTCGCCACCCCGCGCGGCGCCGTCTACTGCCTGTCCCAGCGCGCCGACCACATCTGGGAGGCCGTCTCCAGCGCCACCACCCGCTCCCGGCCGATCATCAACACGCGCGACGAGCCGCACGCCGACGCGGAGAGCTACCGCCGCCTGCATGTCATCGTCGGTGACTCGTCGATGGCCGAGCCGACCACGATGCTCAAGGTGGGCGCCACGGACCTCGTGCTGCGCCTCGTCGAGGCGGGCGTGCCGATGCGCGACCTCACCCTCGAGAACCCCATCCGCGCGATCCGCGAGATCAGCCACGACCGCACAGGCCTGCACCCCGTCCAGCTCGCCAACGGCCGCACCGCCACCGCCGTCGACATCCAGTGGGAGTACTTCCACCGCGTGCGCGAGCACGTCGACGCGCACGCCGGCGCCACCCCCGTCGTCAAGCAGGTGCTGGACCTGTGGGAGCGCGGGCTGCGCGCGCTGGAGTCCCGCGACCTGTCCCTCGTGGACCGCGAGCTCGACTGGGTCATCAAGCTCAAGCTCATCGAGCGGTACCAGGCCAAGCACGACCTGCCGCTCGACGACCCCCGCATCGCGCGCCTCGACCTCGCCTACCACGACATCTCCCGCACCGAGGGGCTGTACAACCTGCTCGCCGCGCGCGGCATGGTGGAGCGCGTGGTCACCGACCTCGAGGTGTTCGAGTCGACGGCGGTGCCGCCGCCCACGACGCGCGCCAAGCTGCGGGGCGACTTCGTGCGCGCCGCGCAGGAGGCGCGCCGGGACTACACCGTGGACTGGGTGCACCTGAAGCTCAACGACCAGGCGCAGCGCACCGTGCTGTGCAAGGACCCGTTCAAGAGCGTGGACGAGCGCGTCGATCGGCTGATCGAGTCGATGTAGGTCGGGCGTGGGCGCGGCCGCTCGGAGGTCGGGCGCGGACCGCTGATCAGGGGTGAGCGGCGGGCGTGGCAGACTGTCGCGGTGCTCCGCCGTCTGACCCTTTTGATCTCGCTGCTGCTCGGTGGCGCGCTCGTGCTGGGCGGGTGCGGCTCGTCGCTGCTGGACGACCTGGGCAAGCGGCCGTCGTCCGCGCCGTCGGCGGCGCCCGTGCAGGTCTCGGGGGCGGTGGGGGAGCCGCCCGCGCTCGACTACGAGCAGCCGTACGACGTCGTGCAGGCGGGCGCGCGGACGGTGTGGCCCGGGTCGGGCGAGCCCGTGGTGGACGGCGAACCCGTGCTGCTGAACATGTACGCCGAGGACGGGCGCGACGGCACCGTCATCTCGAGCACGTACATCGACGCGCCGGGGTGGTACTCGATGTCGCCCGAGTCGCTCGGCTCGAACCTCTACGACACGCTGCGCGGCCAGAAGGTGGGGGCGCGGATGCTCCTGCTCGAGCAGGACGGCGACGTGCCCGTGATCCTCGTCGTCGACGTGCTGCCGACGCACGCCTCCGGCGCCGAGGTGAGCGCGGCGAAGGGACTCCCGACCGTCAAGCGCGGCGACGGCGGCGCACCGAGCGTGACCGTGCCGCGGAAGGCCGACGCGCCCGCCGACCTGCAGGTGCAGCCGCTGGTGCGGGGCACCGGGCCGCAGGTGCAGGTGGGGCAGGTCGTCACGATGCGGTTCACCGCCGTGCGGTGGAGCGACGGCCGGCAGTTCGACACCACGTGGACCGCCGGGACGCGACCGCAGTCCGCGACGATCGGCATCGGCCAGCTCGTCGACGGCCTCGACCAGGGGCTGGTCGAGCAGACCGTGGGCTCGCAGGTGCTGCTCGTGGTCCCCCCGAGCCTCGGCTACGGTGGCACCAGCAGCGACCTCGCCGACGAGACCCTGGTCTACGTCGTGGACATCCTGGACGCGCACTTCCAGGTCACCGAGGACGAGTCGACCGGCAAGGGCAAGGGCGACGACGGCGGTGACCCGGAGCAGAAGTCCGGCCCGGGCTCGGACGAGCCCGCCGGGAGCGACGACAGCAGCAAGGAAGGGTGAGTCCCGCATGTCCGTGGCCGTCCGCGTGATCCCGTGCCTCGACGTCGACGACGGTCGCGTCGTCAAGGGCGTCAACTTCACGAACCTGCGCGACGCGGGCGACCCCGTGGAGCTCGCGTCCCGGTACGACGGCGAGGGTGCCGACGAGGTGACCTTCCTGGACGTGTCCGCGTCGTCGGGCGGCCGCGACACGATGATCGACGTCGTGCGGCGGACCGCCGACCAGGTCTTCGTGCCCCTCACCGTGGGCGGCGGCGTGCGCTCGACGGAGGACGTCGACCACCTGCTGCGCGCCGGCGCCGACAAGGTGGGCGTCAACACCGCCGCCATCGCGCGGCCCGAGCTGGTCGCGGAGATCGCGGCCCGCTTCGGTCGGCAGGTGCTGACCCTGTCGGTGGACGCCCGCCGCGTCACCGGCGAGACGGTGACCCCCTCGGGCTTCGAGGTCACGACCCACGGCGGTCGCCGCGGCACGGGCATCGACGCCGTCGAGTGGGCGGCGCGGGTCGCCCACCTGGGCGCGGGCGAGATCCTGCTGAACTCGATGGACGCCGACGGCACCACTGCGGGCTTCGACCTCGAGATGCTCGCCGCCGTGCGGGAGAAGGTCGACGTGCCGCTCGTGGCGTCGGGCGGCGCGGGGACCCCGGAGCACTTCGTCGCCGCGGCCCGCGCGGGCGCCGACGCGGTGCTCGCCGCGAGCGTCTTCCACTTCGGCGCGCTGACGGTCGGTCAGGTCAAGACGGCGCTGGCCGAGGCGGGCATCGAGGTGCGGAGGTGAGCGCGGGGTCGGTCGGGCGACTGGCTCGCCGGCCGTGAGCGGAGCCGTCACGACCGCGCTCACGGGGTCGAGGCTGCGCCGCTCGACGGCGCTCGTGTGGCGCGGCATGCGCTCCGAGCCGCGCCTGTACGTGCTGGCCGTGGGCGCGTCCGCGGTGTTCGGCGCCGCCACCGTCGCGGTGAGCCGCGCCGTGGGCTGGGCCACGGACGCGGTCGTCGTCCCCGCGATCGCGGGCGACCCCGACGCGCGCTCGCGCATCTGGGTCGCCGGGCTCGTGCTCGCCGCGGTGGCGCTCACCCTCGCTCTCGGCGTCGCCGGTCGGCGCATCTGGGCCGGCTACGGGTTCGCGGCGATCCAGGCGCACCACCGGCGCGGGCTGTCCCGGCAGTACCTGCGCCTGCCCGTGTCGTGGCACCGCGCGCACCCCGCGGGCCGGCTGCTGTCCGCGGCGAGCGCCGACGTCGAGGCCGCCACCGGAGTCTTCAATCCCCTGCCCTTCGCGCTCGGCGTCGTGGTGATGATCGGGGTCGCTGCGGGGATGCTCCTCGCCGTCGACGTGTGGCTGGCCGTCGCCGCCCTGCTGGTCGTGCCCGCCGCGATCGCCGCGAACGTCGTCTTCCAGCGGCACATGACGCCCGCCGTGACGCGGGCGCAGCAGCTGCGGGCCGAGGTGGCCGACGTCGCGCACGAGTCCTTCGAGGGCGCGCTGCTCGTCACGTCGCTCGGCACCGCGGACCGCGAGGAGCGGCGGTTCGCCGAGCGTACGGACGCGTTGCGTGCCGCGAACGTGCGCGTCGGCACCGTCCGGGCCGTCTTCGACCCGGTCATCGAGCTGCTGCCCTCCCTCGGCACGCTGGCCGTGCTCGGCGTGGGCACCTGGCGCGCGGCCACCGGGGCCGTCGACGCGGGCGACGTCGTGACGGCGGCCTACCTGCTGACGGTCATGGCGGTGCCGGTGCGCGCGTTCGGCTGGGTGCTCGGCGAGCTGCCGCGCGCCCTCGTCGGCTACGACCGGATCGCGGGCATCCTCGACGCCCCGTCGACGCTGGTCCCGGGCACGCAGGCGCTCCCGCACGCGGCGGGCGGCCTGGCGGTGCGCCTCGAGGGCGTCGGCGTCGACGTCCCGGCGGCCGGCACGACGGTCACCCTGCTCGACGGCGTCGACCTCGACGTGGCGCCCGGGAGCACGGTCGCCGTCGTCGGGAGCACCGGCGCGGGCAAGACGACCCTCGTGTCGCTGCTGGCGCGCCTCAGCGACACGAGCCGCGGCCGGGTGCTGCTCGACGGCGCGGACGTCCGCGACCTCGCCGCGGGCGAGATCCCCGCCCAGGTGGCGCTCGTGACGCAGCAGACGTTCGTCTTCGAGGACACGGTCCGCGCCAACGTGACCCTCACCGACCCGGGCGACGACGGCGCCCCCGACGACGCCGAGGTCTGGGAGGCGCTGCGTGTCGCCCGCGTCGACGACGTCGCGCGCGCGCTGCCCGGCGGGCTCGACGCGCCCCTGGGCGAGCGAGGGGCCAACCTGTCCGGCGGGCAGCGGCAGCGGCTCGCCGTCGCGCGGGCGCTGGTCCGCCGGCCCCGGCTGCTCGTGCTCGACGACGCCACGTCCGCGGTGGACCCGCGCGTCGAGGCGGAGATCCTCGGCTCCCTCGCGTCGGCGCGCGGCGGCGGGGGCGACGCACCGGGCACGACCGTCGTCATGGTCGCCTACCGCATGTCGTCGGTGGCGCTCGCGGACGTCGTCGTGCACCTCGAGGGCGGCCGCGTCGTCGACGTCGGGCCGCACGCCGACCTGCTGGCCCGGGACCCGGGCTACCGCGCGCTCGCCACCGCGTACGAGCAGGAGACGGAGCGCCGGGCGCGCGAGCTCGCGGACGAGGCGGCCGCCGGGGAGCGGCTGCCGGGGGACGAGCAGCTGGAGGGGACACCGTGAGCACGACGCGCATCGCCGCCGCCAGCGAGTTGGGCGTCCTCGCCACGCTCCGCCGGGGCGTGCAGATCTCGCCGCAGATCGTCGACGGCCTGTGGCTCACCCTCGCGCTCGCCGTGCTGGCGGCCGCGGGGCGCGTCGTCGTGCCGGTCGCGGTGCAGCGCACGATCGACGACGGCATCCTTGCCGGAGGCGGGCCCGACGCCGGTCGGGTGGCGCTCCTGACCGGTCTCGCCGCGGGGGCGGTCGTCGTCGCGGGGCTGTGCACCGCGGTGGTCAACGTCCGCCTGTTCCGCCGGACGGAGGCCGGGCTCGCCGCGCTGCGGGTGCAGGCGTTCCGGCACGTGCACGACCTGTCCACCCTCGCGCAGGGCACCGAGCGCCGCGGCGCGCTCGTGTCCCGCGTCACCTCCGACGTCGACACGATCTCGCTGTTCGTCCAGTGGGGCGGCATCCAGCTCCTCGTGTCGACGCTGCAGGTGCTCGTGGCCACCGCGCTCATGGCCGTGTACTCGTGGCAGCTCACCCTGGTGGTCTGGGCGTGCTTCGTGCCGCTGTTCCTGGTGCTGCGCCGCGCGCAGGGCACGGTGAACCGCGCGTACGCGGCGGTGCGGCAGGCCGTCGGCGCGATGCTCGGCGCGATCTCGGAGGCGGTCGTGGGCGCGGAGACGGTGCGCGCGTACGGCGTGGCGGCGCGGACCGGACGCCGGGTCGACGCGGCCGTCGAGCACACCCGCGCCACGCAGGCCCGCGCCCAGCTCCTCGTCTCGTCGGTGTTCTCGAGCGGCGTGCTGGTCGCCAACCTGGTGCTCGCCGTCGTCGTGGTGGTGGGCACGCTGCTCGGCGTCGGCGGCGGCCTGACCGCGGGCCAGGTGGTCGCGTTCCTGTTCCTCGTGCAGCTCTTCACCGGCCCCGTGCAGCAGGCCACGGAGATCCTCAACGAGCTGCAGAACGCCGTCGCGGGCTGGCGGCGCGTGCTCGCGGTGCTCGAGACGCCCCTCGACGTCGCCGACGCCGACGACGCCACGGCGAGCCCGCGCGGCCCGGCCGCGGTGACGCTGCGCGGGGTGCGGTACGCCTACCCCGACGGGCCCGAGGTGCTGCACGGGGTGGACCTGGAGCTGCCCGCGCGCCGCAAGGTCGCCGTCGTCGGGCGGACGGGCTCGGGCAAGACCACCGTCGCGAAGCTGGTCGCCCGCCTCATGGACCCCACGGCCGGGGAGGTGCTGCTCGACGGCGTCGACCTGCGCCGGCTGACGCTCGCCTCGTTGCGCGAGCGCGTCGTGCTCGTGCCGCAGGAGGGGTTCCTGTTCGACGGGACGGTGGAGCAGAACGTCGCCTACGGGCTGCGCCCGGACCCGCCGTCCGACCCCGCCGAGACCCGGGCACGCGTCACCGGGGCCGTGGACGCGCTCGGCCTCACCGACTGGGTGGCCGGGCTGCCGCAGGGCCTCGACACGCCCGTCGGCCAGCGCGGCGAGGCGCTGAGCGCGGGGGAGCGGCAGCTCGTCGCCATCGCGCGCGCCTACCTCGCGGCGCCCGACCTGCTGGTGCTGGACGAGGCCACGTCGGCCGTCGACCCCGCCGCCGAGGTGCGGATCGCCCGGGCGCTGGACTCGCTCACCTCCGGCCGGTCCACCATCACGATCGCCCACCGGCTCTCGACGGCGGAGGCCAGCGACCTCGTGGTCGTCGTCGACGACGGGCGCGTGGTCGAGGTCGGCGGGCACGCCGAGCTGGCGGCCGCGGGCGGCGTCTACGCGCGGATGCACGCGAGCTGGGTGGCACAGACCCGCTGACCGTCCGGGCCGGTGCGGGACTGCCGGACGGGGGCCCCGCGGCCCCGCCGGGCGTGGGAAGATGCACGGGTGCCCGACCTGACCGATGCCCCCGTGCCCGCGCTCGACCCGGGGGTCGCCGACCGGCTCAAGCGCGACGAGCACGGCCTCGTCGCCGCGATCGTCCAGCAGCACGACACGGGCGAGGTCCTCATGCTCGGCTGGATGGACGACGAGGCGCTGCGCCGCACGCTCACCGAAGGCCGCGTGACGTTCTGGAGCCGGTCTCGCGAGGAGTACTGGCGCAAGGGCGACACGTCCGGGCACGTGCAGCTCGTCCGCTCCGTCGCGCTGGACTGCGACGGCGACGCCCTGCTCGTGCGCGTCCACCAGGTCGGCGCCGCGTGCCACACCGGCACCCGCACCTGCTTCGAGGCGGGCGGCGACCTGGGCGCCGTCGTCGGCCCCGACGCGCCGGCCGCCTGATCCCGCCCCTCGTCCCTGCCGCCGGCACCGACGACGCACCCAGCCCAGCAGATCAACCCGACCAGCCCCGACCAGCCCGACGATCCTCAGGAGGACCGGTGACCACGCCCACCGTCGCGCAGCCCCACCCCGCCCCGCGCCCCGCCCCCGTGGCGGGCCCGTCGGAGCAGGACCTGGCGTGGGGCGCGACGTGGCCGGGGCTCGGCACGTTCCGCGCGCTGGCCGCCGACCGCCGCGTGATCCCCGTGGTGCGGCGCGTGCTGGCGGACGACGTCACCCCGGTCGGCCTGTACCGGACGCTCGGCCAGGACCGCCCGGGCACCTTCGTGCTCGAGTCGGCGGAGTCGTCCGGCGGCTGGTCGCGCTGGTCGTTCGTGGGCGTCGACTCGCGCGCCACGCTCACCGCGCAGGACGGCCGCGCCGTCTGGCACGGTGACGTCCCGGCGGGCATCCCGCGCGAGGGCGACGTCGTCGACGTGCTCGGCGCGGCGCTCGAGGCGCTGCGCACGCCGCCGATCGAGGGGCTGCCCCCGCTGACCGGCGGGCTCACGGGTGCGCTCGGCTGGGACGTCGTGCGGCACTGGGAGCCGACGCTCCCCGCGAACGCGCCCGACGAGCTCGGCGTGCCGGAGGTGGCCCTGAGCCTCGCGACCGACCTCGTGGCGGTCGACCACCACACGGGCTGCGCGTGGCTCATCGCCAACGCCATCAACGGCGACGGCACGGACGAGCGGGTCGACGAGGCCCACGCCGACGCCGTCGCCCGGCTCGACGCGATGCAGGCGCGGCTCGCCGCTCCGGCGCCGCCGCAGCCCACCGTGCTGCGCAGCCCGGACGAGGTGGCCGAGCCCGCCCTGGAGTTCCGCTCCACGCGCGAGGAGTTCGAGTCCGCCGTCCGCACCGGGCAGGAGGCGATCCGCGACGGCGAGGTGTTCCAGGTCGTGCTGTCCCAGCGCCTCGGCCTGGACTGCCCGGCCGCGCCGCTGGACGTGTACCGCGCGCTGCGCACCATCAACCCGAGCCCGTACATGTACTACTTCCGGCTCACCGGCCCCGACGGGCGCGACTTCTCGGTCGTCGGCTCCAGCCCGGAGACGCTGGTGAAGGTGACCGACGGGCACGTGACCACGTACCCGATCGCCGGGTCGCGCCCGCGCGGGGCGACGGTCGAGGAGGACGTGGCGCTCGGCGAGGAGCTGCTCGCCGACCCCAAGGAGCGCGCCGAGCACCTCATGCTCGTCGACCTGTCGCGCAACGACCTCGTCAAGGTCTGCGAGCCGACGTCGGTCGAGGTGGTCGAGTTCATGGCCACCCGACGGTTCAGCCACATCATGCACCTGTGCTCCACGGTCGTCGGCCGCCTGCGGGCGGGCGCGACGGCGCTCGACACCCTGCGCGCGACGTTCCCCGCGGGCACCCTCTCGGGGGCGCCCAAGCCGCGGGCCATCGCCCTGATCGACGAGCTGGAGCCCGCCTCCCGCGGGATCTACGGCGGCACCGTGGGCTACCTCGACTTCGGCGGCAACATGGACATGGCCATCGCGATCCGCACCGCGTGCATCCGCGACGGCCGGGCGTGGGTGCAGGCCGGCGGCGGCATCGTCGCCGACTCGGTGCCCGCGCTCGAGTACGAGGAGTCGCGCAACAAGGCCGCCGCGGCGGTACGCGCGGTGCAGCTGGCCGCACGGTTCCGGGCGCTCTGAGCACGGCACGGACAGCGCGACGGACGGACAGGCAGACATGGACGACGCAGCACGGACCACGCACGAGGGGCACGGCGGTCGCCCGCCGGGTCGCGGGCCGCTGCGCGCGCGGGCGCGGGCGGTGTGGTCGGTGGTGGCGGTCGGCGGGCTCACGCTCGCGACGGCCTCGCCCACCTGGGTGAGCACGACGGTGTCGACGGCCCTCGAGCCCACGGTCGACGTCGCGGTCACCGGCACGACGGCGGCGCCGGCGGTCGGCGCGGCCGCGCTCGTCGTGGTGGCGGGCGGCGTCGCCCTCGCCATCGCGGGCCGCGTGGCGCGCTGGGTCGCGCTGGTCGTGGTCGCGCTCGCGGGCGCACTGGCCGCCGCCTCGGCCGCGGCCGTGCTGCTCGACCCGGTCCCCGCCGCGACGTCGGGTGCGTCGGCGACCGCCGGCGTGACCGACCTCACGTCGCCCGTCGCCGTCGCCGTGTGGCCCTGGCTGACCGCGATGCTGGGCGTCGCGGCCGTGCTCGTCGCGGCGCTCGCGGCGGCCGGCGCACCCGCCTGGGGAGCCACCTCCGGGCGCCACGAGCGCGCCGACGCCGAACCCGGTACCGGCGACACGGACGGCACGGACCTCCGCAGCGGGTCGGCGCCGTCGGGGGACCACCCCGACGCGCCTGGTCAGCACGACCCCCATGACGCGTGGGACGCGCTCTCCCGGGGAACGGACCCGTCCGCGGACCGCTAGGCTGGACCGCGCACCACGTCACGAAAGGGCATCACATTCCAATGACCGACAACCGCAACGCCGAGGTCGCCTACCTGCCCCCGGCCGTCCCGCCCACGAACCACGGCCACACGACCGCCGCGTGGACGGCGATGATCGGCATCATGCTGGGCGTGGCCGTCGGCGCCGTCGGGATGCTGCCCCCGGTCCCGGACGCGGTGGTCTGGGTCGGCGCCGTGATCGTGGCCGCCTCGCTCGTGCTCGGCCTCGTGCTCCGCAACATGGGCCTCGGCCAGCCCAAGGACGGCGTGACGCCGCGCCGGGCCTCCTCCGGCCACTGAGCCCCTCCCGGCGGCGGCCACGACCGCCGGCCGGCGCGACGACGGCGCGCTCCCGACGAGGGGGCGCGC
>NZ_JBHXAW010000002.1:0-47863 GCF_042726645.1 Isoptericola sp. NPDC060257 | reverse complement strand
CGCCTCGACCGCCCGGTCGGGGCGGCGTCGTCGTGCCCGGGAGCGACCGGGAGGTCAGCGGCGGCGGCGCAGCGCGCCCTCGAGGAGGGGGACGGCGACGGCGACGAGGGTGAGCGCCGCGCCGACGTAGGTCGCGACGCCCGGCGGGGCGACGGCGGGGGAGACGACGTCGAGGACGAGCGCACCGACCACCTGGCCCGCGATCATCCCCAGCCCGAGCAGCAGCACGCCGATGCGCTGCACCACGGCCGCCTGCAGGGCGATGAAGACGATGCCGAGCAGGCCGCCGGAGTAGAGCAGCAGGTCGGCGGGAAGCCGGGTGGGCAGCGAGCCGGTGGGGGCGCCGTCGACGACGAGGGACACCCCGAACACCACGAGCAGCGCCGCCGTCCCGACGAGGAAGCTCACGAACGTGGCGGCCAGCACCCCGCCGTCGCGGCCGCCGCCGTCTGCAGGGCCCACCGTCGCGCGCACGCGGCCGTTCAGCGCCTGCTGGAACGACTGCAGCACGCCCGCCACGAGGGGGAACAGCGCCAGCCCGAGGGCGGCGGTCGCCGCGCCCGCGCCGGAGACCACGACGACGGCGACGACCGTGAGCACGGGGCCGAGGGCCCGGCCCACGGTCACCAGGCGCACGCCGCCCGGCGCGAGCCCGAGCCGGTCGATGACGAGGGAGCTCACCGACTGCCCGGCCACCAGCGCGATGGTGAACACGGCCACGCCGAGCGCGTCGACCGTCAGCCCCTGCGACATCACGTAGAACGCGCCGCCGAGGCCGCCCAGGCACTCCCACCAGCGCAGGCCGCCCGAGGAGCCGCCACGGCGCAGGCCGGCGGCGACCTGGCCGAGCGCCGACCGCCCGGCGCGGGAGAACGGGAGCGCGAGGGTGAGGAGCACCAGGCCCGAGCCGAACGACAGGGCGGCCGTGCCGAACGCCGTGCCCGTCTCGGTGGCGAGGGTGCCGTTCACGCGGCTCTGCAAGGCGGCGGCGAACCCCGCGACGATCGCGAGCGCCACCCCGACCGCCCGCCCGGTCCCGGGGCCTGCGGCGGGATCGGGCGTCTGGTTCACCCCGGGAGTGTACGTCCGGGAAACCGGCGGGCCCCGTGTGAGGATCCGCGCATGACGCCCGCCCCGGTCCACGGCCGTGCCGACGGTCACGCCCACTCCCACGGCGGTCCGGTCGCGCCGGCGCCCACCCGCACGCGGCTCGTCATCGCCTGTCTCGTGCTGCCCGCGATCGTCGCGACGGCGCTCGGGATGTGGATGCTCTGGCCGAAGGCGGGCGAGGTGCCCGACCGCATCCCCGTGGTCGTGGACGGGAGCTCCTTCGTCGAGGTGACGGTGGCCGGGCCCCCGGGCGAGGACGCGTCGGGCGAGGTGACCCTGCCGATCGAGCTGCCCGACGGCGGCGCGTCACGCATGCAGGTCGACCCGCGGTTCGACTTCGAGACCGGCGACGGCCTGGTGGCGCTGCACATCGGCGACCTCCAGGGGGAGATCGCCGCCCCCTACGTCTTCATGGAGCACCAGCGGGAGCTCCCCCTGGCGCTCCTCGCCGGGGCGTACGTGCTCGTCGTCCTCCTCGTGGCCCGGTGGCGGGGCCTCGCCGCGATCGCCGGGCTCGGCGTCGCGTTCGCGGTCTTCCTCGGGTTCACGTTCCCCGCCCTGCTCGCAGGCAAGGACGCGATGGCGGTCGCGCTGGTGACGTCGTCGGCGGTGATGCTCGTCGTGCTCTACCTGGCGCACGGGCTGACGACGCGGACGTCGGTGGCGCTGCTGGGCACGCTGGCCGGCCTGGCCCTCACGGCCGCGGTCGGCACGTGGGCCACGTCCGCCTCGAAGATCACGGGCGCGACGTCGGAGACCGCGCAGATGCTGCCGTCGATGGCGGCCGGGGTGGACCTGCAGGGCATCGCCCTGTGCGGGCTCGTGCTGGCGGGCATGGGCGTGCTGAACGACGTCACGATCACGCAGGCGTCGGCCGTCTGGGAGCTGCGCGCGCTGGCGCCGCTGGCCTCGCGCCGCGCCCTGTTCGCGCGGGCGATGCGGATCGGTCGTGACCACATCGCGTCGACGGTGTACACGATCGCCTTCGCCTACGTGGGCGCCGCGCTGCCCCTGCTGCTCACGGTGTGGCTGCTGGACCAGTCGCCCGTGACCGCGCTCACCTCGGGCGAGATCGCGGAGGAGATCGTCCGCACGTTGGTCGGGTCGATCGGCCTCGTGCTCGCCATCCCGATCACGACGGCGATCGCGGCGGTCGTCGTGCCAGGACCGTCGGACGCCGTCCCGGCCCTGCCCCGGCGCGAGCCCGCCGAGGCCGTCACGTGAGGTGGTCGAAGTCGCCGCGCACCCAGGCCGCGTGGCGCTCGGCGGAGCGCAGCACGACGTCGCGCGCGTCGGCCGGGATGACGCCGTCGAAGTTGTTGTAGAGGCGGTCGAACGGGCGACGGGCGACGTGCTCGGCGACGCGCGTCACGACCGCCCCGGACAGCGGGATGCGGTTCGGGTAGCTGCGCATGAAGCTCGCCGTGCGGTCCGGGTTCGCGAAGATCGTGTCGCCCGACAGCAGCACGCCGCGGCCGTCGGCGCCGGCCTCCCAGTGCACCACGGCGGAGCCGGGGAAATGCCCGCCGGGCTGGCTGAGCCACACACCGGGAAGGATCTCCCGCTCGCCCGCGGGGCCGGGGGCCCAGGTCTCGATCACCGGATCGGGGCGTGCGACCCAGCCGGCATCGGCCTCGCTGACCAGGACCGGGACGTCGCGTCCCGTGACGGCGGACAGCCGCCGTGACCACTCGACCTGCACCCCGAACATGTGCGGGTGGCTCGCGGCGACCGCGACGACGCCGCCCTCGCCGGCCAGGCCCGCCACGGCGTCCACCGCCGCGTCGTCGACGAAGCCCAGCGGGTCCCACAGCAGCGCACCGGCCGACGTCAGCACCAGCTTCGACTGCTGCCCGATACCGACCCCCGGCGCGACCTCGAGGGCGACGAGCCCCGGTTCGAGCTCGCGCACCGATATCGCGCAGCCCTCCGCGGCCAGCTCCTCGAGGGTGGTCCACGCCTGTCCCGACACCGGCACCCACTGCCGCTCGTCCGCGCAGATCGCGCACGTGTCGGGGCGCTCGGCGTGCTCGACCGCGCAGGTGCGGCACACGGAGACGGTGAGGGCTGCGGGGGGCGTCGTGTCGATCCCGGTGATGGTGGTCACGCCGACCATCCTGCCCCGATCTCCGCCTCGTGGGGGAGGCGGGACCCCGGGCGGTCTTCCTACGCTGGCCGGATGCCGCAGCGACCTGCCGGGTGGACCGCCCGCCTCTCCGACTGGTGGGGGATCGACTCCGGGTGGGAGCGCGTGCCCGCCGACCCCGCCCGCGCCTACCGCAACGACCTGTGGCTCGGGGCCGCGTTCGTCGTCGTCTCCCTGGTGGGCGCGGAGCTCGCCCGCAGCATCGGGTACTTCGAGGACGAGACGGCCCCGACCTGGCTGCTCTACCTGCTGTCGGCCGTGGGCGCCGCGCCCCTCATGTGGCGGCGCCGGTTCCCGCTGGTCGTGCTCTCCGTGGTGTACCTGCACTTCCTCGTGGTGGGCCTGACCGTCCCGATGGTGACGATCCTCGTGCCGCTGCAGGTCGTCTACTTCGTCGCGCTGTTCAGCGCGGTGGCGTGGGCGCGCGACCGGCAGGCGATGGTGCTCGTCGTGGGCGCCGCGCTGCTGGCGATGTTCGGGTGGCTGGCCTGGCAGTTCGCCGTCGGGGCGGGCATCGACGGCATCGTCGAGTCGATGGGGCTGGCCGACGAGCGGCCCGGCCTGGTCGACCCCGGGGTCGCCTTCACCGCGTACAACCTGCTCATCAACGTCGCCTACTTCTACGGGGCGGTCGTGGCCGGCCAGCTCATGTGGCACGGCGCCCGCCGCCGCGAGCAGCTGGAGGCGCAGGCCGCGACGATCGAGCGCCAGACGGCGGAGCTCCAGCGGCAGGCCGTCGTCACCGAGCGGCTGCGCATCGCCCGCGAGCTGCACGACGTCGTCGCGCACCACGTGTCCGTGATCGGCATCCAGGCCGCCGCCGCCCGTCGGATGCTCGCGGGCGACCCGGCCGCCGCGGCCGAGCCGCTGGCCACGATCGAGGGCGAGTCGCGCGAGGCCGTGGCGCAGATGCGCGGGCTGCTCGGCACGCTGCGGGGGGTCGAGGACGGCGACCCGGGCGGGACCGGGGCGGTCGGCGGGCGCGCGCCGGAGCCCGGGCTGGCCGACGTCCCGGCCCTCGCGGACGACGCCGGGCTCGACGTCGACGTGCGGGTGGTGGCCGAGCCGGGCGCCGTCGACGCCGTGCCCGCGCCGGTCGGCCTCAGCCTGTACCGCACCGCGCAGGAGGCGCTGAGCAACGTGCGCAAGCACTCCACGGCCCGGTCCGCACGCGTCGTCGTGCGCGTGGACCGCCGCCCGGCACGGCGTGACGACCCGTCCGCCGACCGGTTCCCGCACGGCTTCGCCGAGGTGGAGGTGCTCGACGACGGCCGCCCGCGCCCCGGCTCCACGGGCACCGGCCTCGGGCTGGTGGGCGTGCGCGAGCGCGTCGCGACGCACGGCGGCGTCGCCGACGTCGGGCCGCGTGCCACCGGCGGCTACCGTGTGCGGGTGCGCCTGCCCCTGCCCGAGGACCGCCCGTGACCAGCGCCGACGCTCCCGTGCGGGTGCTTCTTGTCGACGACCAGAGGCTGGTGCGCTCCGGCTTCGCGATGATCCTGTCCGTCGAGCCCGACGTCGAGGTCGTGGGCGAGGCCGCCGACGGCGCGCAGGCGGTGGAGCAGGTGCGGGCGCTGCGCCCCGACGTCGTGCTCATGGACGTGCAGATGCCGGTGATGGACGGCATCGAGGCCACCCGGCGCATCGCCGCCGACGACCTCGCCAAGGTGCTGGTGCTCACCACCTTCGACGACGACGCCTACGTGGACGACGCCCTGCGCGCCGGCGCGTCCGGCTTCCTGCTGAAGAACTCCGACGCCGACCGGCTCGTCGACGCCGTCCGCACCGTCGCCGCCGGGCACGCGCTGCTCGCGCCGGAGGTCACCCGTCGGGTCATCGAGCGCATGGTCTCCGGGGAGCGGCCGGTGGCCGCGCCGTCCGGCGCCGACCCGGCGTCGTCGGACCCCCGGCTGGACCAGCTCACGCCGCGGGAGCGGGAGGTGCTGGTGCTCGTCGGCCAGGGGCTGTCGAACGCCGAGATCGCGGGCGAGCTGTTCCTCGGCGAGGCCACCGTCAAGACCCACGTCTCCAACGTGCTGGCCAAGCTCCACCTGCGCGACCGCGTCCAGGCCGTCGTCCTCTACCACCGCACCCTGACGTAGTACCTGGTGACGGCTCCCGGCGCGGAACCGTCACCAGGTACTACCTCGAGGGCTGTGGACAACGCCGGCTGTCCGCGGTCCCGCTCAGCTTGGCTGCTGCCATGCCTCGTCGGATCGACGTCCCCTCGCCGCTCGCCCGTCTCGCCGCCCACCAGGAAGGCCTGGCTTCCGTCGCCCAGTGCCGCGAGCACGGGCTGACGGGCCATCAGGTCGCCGCGCTCGTCCGGCAGGGACGATGGCGGCGCGCCATGCTCGGTGTCCTCGACACCGGCATCCCCTCGGCGCGGGACGACGACCCGTACGACCGACGTCGGCGCCGGGGCGCGATCGTCGGCCCGCTCGCGTTCCCCGGCTCGGTCGCGACCGGCCTCGCCTCGCTCGTGCTGCAGGGTGCACAGGGCGCGCCGCGGCGGGTGCCGCCGGAGGTGACCTTCCCCGACGGCACGCCTCGCCGGAGCAGCAAGCCCGTCCGGATCCGGCGGGAGCAGCTCCGCCGGTGGGTGGTCGTCGACGGCATCCCCTGCGTCCAGGCAGACCTGGCCCTGGCCCAGGCGGTCCCGGAGCTCGAACGCCGCGACGCCGTCGCACTCATGGACTCGGTGCGGTATCGACGCCTCGTCACGGAGGCCGAGTTCCGACACGCCCGCGAGGCCGCCCGTGGTCGTCGTGGCGCCGCGCGCTCGAGAGCGTGGTGGGACGAGTCGGACGGGCGGGCGGAGTCGCCGATCGAGACCCGGGCGCGGCTTGCCTGCACGGACGCGGGCTTCCCGCCCGATGCGCTCCAGCTCGAGATCCACGATGAGCGCGGCCGGTTCCTCGCCCGCGCGGACCTGGCCTGGTTCCTGCCCGCCGGAGGGGTCGTGCCCGTGGAGCTCGACGGGCGGGAGGAGCACTCCACCCCCGAGGCCGTGTTCCGCGACCGGACTCGGCAGAACGCCCTGGTCGCCCGCGGGGCCAGGATGCTGCGGTACACGGGACGGGATGTCATCGGGGGAGCTGTCGTCGCCGATGTCGGCCGCCTGCTCGATCGGGTGGGCTGGGCGCCGCGCCCCTGGCCTGCCGACACCCCGTTGGTGCTGTCGGCGTAGTACCTGGTGACGGTTCCCGGGGCTGAACCGTCACCAGGTACTACGTCGAGGTCAGGCGCGCGGGGTCAGCCGGATGACGGGCAGCTCACGGTCGGTGCGGGCCTGGTACCGGGCGAAGCCGGGGGAGACGGACGTGACCGTCCGCCAGGCGGCGGCGCGCTCGACGCCGTGCAGCTCCTCGGCGACGACGGGCACGGTCCGGCCGCCGGTCGTGACCGTCGCGCGGTCGGGGTGGGCCGCGAGGTTGAGGTACCAGGAGGGGTTCGCCCGAGCGCCGGCGGCGGACGCGACGACGATCCAGCTGCCGTTCCCGCCGGGGAAGCCCCCGACGGGGGCGGACCGCTCCTGACCGGTCCTCCGGCCGATCGTCGTCAGGGCGAGGAGGTCGCCGGTCGACCGGCCCGCCCGCCGTGCGACCCGTCGGTTCCGGCCGGCGAGGAAGCGGCCGCGGGGCTGGTGTGCGCCGCGGGTGCCCTGCGGGTGCGTGAACGACATCGTGCTCTCCTTCGTCGGGGCGGCGGGTGCTCGCCGGTGGGTCCTGCGTCCTGTCGCACGTTGCCAGGGGCGGACGGCCGCCGGTACCGACCGGCGGCCACCGTGCCGCGACGAAAGTCGGGGGTGGCGCGGCTCCGCCGGCAGGGGGAGGCGCGGATCTCCGCCGCCGGGCGGATCCGCCGCGGGGTCGCGGTCCGTAGCGTCGTCGTCATGGACAACGACTCCCTCGAGGTCCGGGGCCTGACCCGGACGTTCGGCGACCTCACGGCCGTCGACGACGTCTCGTTCGCGGCCCCGCCCGGGCTGCTCACCGGGTTCGTCGGCGGCAACGGCGCCGGCAAGACGACGACCATGCGCATGATCATGGGCGTCCTCGCGCCCACGGCGGGCGAGGTCCGGTTCGGCGGCGACCCGGTGACGCGCGCGGACCGCCGCGCGTTCGGGTACATGCCGGAGGAACGCGGGCTCTACCCGAAGCAGCCGGTGCTCGACCAGCTCGTCTATCTCGCACGTCTCCGCGGCATCGCGGCCCCGCGGGCCCGCGCCGAGGTGCTGGACATGCTCGACCGGCTCGGCCTCGCCGGGCGCTCCAAGGAGCACGTCGAGAAGCTGTCGCTCGGCAACCAGCAGCGCGTGCAGATCGTCGCCGCGCTGATGGGCACGCCGCGGCTGCTGGTGCTCGACGAGCCGTTCAGCGGCCTCGACCCTGCCGCCGTCGACGGCATGGTCGACCTGCTCGCCGAGCACACCGCCCGCGGCGTGCCGGTGCTGTTCAGCTCGCACCAGCTCGACCTGGTGGAGCGGCTGTGCGAGCGGCTCGTCATCCTCAAGTCCGGCCGCGTCATGGCGGACGGCGCGCCCGCCGACCTGCAGCGGACCGGCGCGCTGCGCCACCGGCTCATCACGAGCGGCGACGCCGGCTGGGTGCGCGGCGTCCTCGGCGTGCACGCGGTCGACGTCGACGGGCCCGTCGCGCTGCTCGAGGTGGCCGACGACGCGGCCCTGCAGCGGCTGCTCGCCACCGGCCTCGAGCGCGGCGGCGTCCGCGAGCTCACCCCCGTCCGGCCCACGCTGGCCCAGATCTACCGCGAGGTGACGGCATGACCACCACGACCCCGACCCGCCCGGACACGCCGGGCACCCTCGACCGGACCGGCGAGGAGAGCACCCGCGGCGCGTGGCTCGTCGTGATGAAGCGCGAGATCGTGGTGCGCGCCCTCAACAAGACGTTCCTCGTGGGGCTGCTCGTCTCGGTCGCGATCATCGCCGCGCTGGCCGGGTTCATGGCCTGGCAGGGCGGCAAGACCGACAGCTTCACGGTCGCCGTCCCGGCGGGCGACGCCGCGGCGACGGCGGCGGTCGAGTCCGCGGCCGCGATCCCCGAGGACCAGGGCGGCGGCGCCGAGCTCACGACCCTCGAGGTGCCCGACGGCGCGACCGCCCGCGCGGCGCTCGCCGACGGCGACGCGGACGGCTGGCTGCACCCTGCTGACGGGAGCGCGGACGGGGGCGACGGCGGCTGGGTGCTCACCGGCGAGGCGGACCCCGACAGCACGCTCACCCGCCTGCTCACGGCGGGGGTGGCCGCGGAGACGCTCGACGCCAACGCGCAGGCCGCCGGCACCACGACCGCCGAGCTCACCGCGGGCGGCACCCTGACCACCGACCGGGTCGACGGCGACGCCGTGGACTCGCAGACGCTGTTCTTCGCGTCGTTCGCCCTCGCGCTGCTGTTCTTCATCGGGGCGCTCGGCTCCGGGCAGATGATCGCGGGCAGCGTGGTCGAGGAGAAGCAGTCGCGGCTGGTGGAGATCATGGCCACCGCCGTGCCGCTGCGGCACCTGCTGGCCGGGAAGATCCTCGGCAGCTCGGTCGTGGCGCTGGCGCAGAACGTGGTGTTCGCCGCCGTCGGCCTCGCGGCCCTGTCGTTCACGCCGACGGCGTCGATCCTGCCGTCGCTGTCGACGTCGCTCGTCTGGTTCGTGCTCTTCTTCGCGGTCGGCTTCCTCGGCCTCGCGGCCCTGTACGCGGTGGCGGGCGCGCTGGCGTCGCGCACCGAGGACCTGCAGCACACCACCACCCCGATGACGATGGCCATCATGGGCGTGTACTTCCTGACGTTCTCCGCCAGCGGCACCTTCGAGACGGTCCTGTCCTACGTCCCCGTGGCGAACGTCGTCTCGATGCCCGTGCGCGTGCTGTCCGGCGACGCCGCGTGGTGGGAGCCGATCGTCTCCCTGCTGATCCTCGCCGCGTTCGCCGTCGTCGCGCTGCTCGTGAGCGAGCGGGCCTACCGCGGCGCGCTGCTGCAGACCGGCGGGCGCGTCGGCTGGCGGAGCGCCCTGACGGCGCGCGCCTGACCGGCGGCCCGCGCCCGCGCCGAAGCCCGTCCACCGACACCGTCCACGAACACCGACGAGGGAGCCCGGCCATGACCGCACCGACCACCGCGTGGGAGCACAAGGTGCTCACCTACAAGCTCGCGATGCGCGGGTTCGACTACGCCCAGATGGAGCGCGACCTCAACGACCTCGGCCGCGAGGGCTGGGAGGCGGTGGGCACGCTGTCGCCGAGCTACGGCGCCGGCCAGGCCATCGAGGTCGTGGTCGTCGTCAAGCGCCCCGCCGCCTGAGGTCGGCCGTGGGGGTAGGGGAGTCCCCCGAAATCGCTCAGGGTTGTCCCCCGAAGGTCCCGAAAACCCTGGGATCGCGGGGCTCGGGCGCCCTAGCGTCAGCCGCATGACCGCCGTCGACGCCGCCCGCCTGCAGTTCGCGCTGCTCGCCGGGACCCACTTCCTCTTCGTCCTGGTGACGCTGGGGCTCGGGCCCGTCGTGGCGATCCTGCAGACCCGGTGGGCTGCCGCCCGCGACGCCGGCCGGGCGGCGACGCTCGAGACCGCCACCCGCTTCTGGGGGCAGCTCTACCTGGTCAACTACGCGCTGGGCATCGCCGCCGGCATCGTCATGGAGCTGCAGCTCGGGCTCCACTTCCCGGGCCTGCTCGACGTCGCCGGTGGCGTGTTCGGCGCCCCGCTGGTGATCGAGACGATGGCGGCGTTCTTCCTGGAGTCCACGTTCCTCGGGCTGTGGGTGTTCGGGTGGCACGTGCTGCCGCGCTGGGCGCACACGGCGGCGTTCTGGGCGGTGGTGGTCACCGGCTACCTGTCGGCGTTCACCGTGATGGTGGCGAACGGCTTCCTGCGGAACCCGGTCGGGTTCGAGATGGTGGAGGGCGTCGCCCGCGTCACCGACGCCGCGGCCCTGGTCACCAACCCCGCGGCGCTGCTGTCCGCGCTGCACGTGGTGGGCGCCTGCCTCATGGCGGGCGCGTTCCTGCTGGTGGGCGTCAGCGCCTGGCACCTGCGCCGGGCGCCGTCGCGGCTGCCGGGCGTGATCGCCGCGGGCCTGCCGGGCGCCGTCATGTCGCCGGAGAACGACGTGTGGCGGCGCTCGATGCGGATCGGGCTGGTCGCAGGCACGGTCGGGGCGTTCGTCGCCACGAGCTTCGGGTACGCGCAGTTCGCGTACCTGCAGCACGTGCCCGGCGGCGACCCGCCGGTCGTGGGCATCGCGTACGGGGTGATGCAGGGCGTCGCGGGCCTGGTGTTCGTCGTCGGGTGCGTGCTGCTGCTCCTGTTGCCCGGCAACGTGCTGTTCCGCCTCTGGCGGCCGCTGCGCACCGGCCTCTACGCCACGCTCACCGCGCTGCTGCCCGTGCCGTTCCTCACCGCGCTGCTCGGGTGGGCGGCTCGCGAGATCGGCCGCCAGCCGTGGGCGATCGCGGGCGTGCTGCGCACCGAGGACGCCGTCTCCGGCGCCTCCGCGGGCGCGGTGATCACGTCCCTCGTCGTCCTCGTCGGCGTGATGGCCACCCTCGCCGTCGTCGACTGGTCGGTGATGGCGCGCCTCGCCCGCCGCGGCACCACGCGCCTCGCCCTCGGCGCCCCGCCCGCCCAGGTGCTGCACGACGCCGACGACGACGGCGACGGGCGCGACGACGGCGGCACCCGGCGCGACGACCGCGCCGAGCTCCTCACCTTCGGAGGCACCCGATGAACGCCCTCGGCTGGGGCCTGCTGCTCGCCGTCCTGCTCGCCGGGTGGGCCGCGCTCGACGGCGCCGTCCAGGGCGGTGTGCCGCTGGTGCGCGCGCTCGGCGGCCGCGACGACGCGCGCCGTCGCACGGTGCTGGCCACGGTCGCGCCGTTCCTGCTGCTGGGGGAGGTGTGGCTCGTCGCCGCGGCGGGCATGCTGCTCGCCGCCTTCGGCCACGTCGAGGCGACGCTCTGGGCGGCCGGGTACCCGTTCGTCGTGGCGCTGCTGGTGGCCTGGGTGGTGCGCGACGCCGCGCTCTGGCTGCGCAGCCGCCTGCCCTCGCCGGTCTGGCGCCGGGGGTGGGACGCCGTCGGGCAGGCGGCGAGCCTCGCGCTCCCGGCGGCGTTCGGCGCCCTGTCCGGCGTCGCGTGGGTGCGGTTCTCCGTGGTCGGTCCGCAGGCCGACGGCGGCTCCGGGGCGGCGCAGGCGCTCGCGCTCGGGCTGCCGGTCGTCACGGCGGGGCTCGCCGTCGCGACGGCGCGGGTGCACGGCGGGCTGGTGGTCGCCGCCCGGGCGCCCGAGGCGATCGCGCGGGAGGCCCGGCGGCGTGTCCGCCGCGCCCTCGTGCCGGCCGCCGCGCTCGCCACGCTGGCCGCGCTCGGCGCGCTCGCCGTCGCGGCGCTCGGGACGGCGTCGGCGCTGGTCGCCGCCGTCCTGCTCGTCGCCGTCGCGGGGGTGGCGCTCGCGGCCCGCTTCGACCTGGACCGCGGCGTGCACCGCACCGGCGTCGTGCGCGCCTCCGGCCCGCTGCTCGCCGTCGTGCCGGTGGCCGCGACCGCCGCCGTCGTCGGGCCCGCGGTGCTCGCCCTCGCCGCGCCCGCGGCGGTGCTGCACGCCCTGACGTGGCCCGTGCTGGGCGCGTTCGCCGCCGTCCTCGCGGCGCAGGCGGTGAGCTGGCGGGTGCTGGTGCGCCCGCTCGGGCCGCGCACCGCCGTGTTCCTCTGAGCGCTCCGCCGTCCGGGTCCTGACGTGGTCGTGACGCCCGGGCAACACCGCGGAAACCGGCGCCGCGCAGCATGGGGACGAGCGGCCGCCCGGGCCGCGCGAAGGAGGTCTCCCATGGCTGCCACGATGCCCGTCCCGATCCCCGTCCCCGCCCCGTCGCGGGCGGTCCTGCCCTCGCCGCACTCGGCGGCGGCCCCCGGGGCGGGGCGTCGCGCCAACCCCGGCGACCGGCTCACGGTCGACCCCGACGACCGCCGTCGGCGTGCCCGCACCGCGCTGCTGGAGCTCGCCGTCGCGCGCTCCGTGGAGCGCCGCCGGGCGCTCTGAGCGGCGGTACGAGCAGGCCCTGAACAGCGGGGGCGCGCACGGGTCGCCGGGCACGCGGGCCAGGCTTAGGTTCGAGAGGTGGCCCGACGACGCGGCGCCCGCCCGGACGCCTACACGTTCGACCTCGACGCGGACGGCGCGGCGCCCGACGACCTCGAGGATCCCGCGGACGCGCCGGTCGTCCGGGCCACCCGGAGCGCGGGGTCCCGCGGCCCGCTCCTCATCGACCTCGACCCCGACGACGTCGACGACGACCCGGGCGACCTCGCGCCGCCCTCGGACGCGGAGCCGCTCTCGTGGCACCGCGCGCTGGACCGCGCTCGCGTCGCCCTGCGCGGCCGCCGACTCGTGGCGGCGGTGGTCGTCGTCGCGGCGGCGCTCACGGCGGTGGTCGTCGACACGGTGGGCGACCGCGGCCGCATCGCCGCCCTGCGCGCCGCGCCCGGCGGGGTGCTGGACCTGAGCGCCGAGCCGCACGAGGTGTGGCGGGTCGAGGCGGAGGGCAGCGTGCCCGGCGGGCTCATGGCGGTGGCGGGCGGGCTGGTGGTGGCGCAGCGCCAGGAGACGCTCCTCGGACTGGACGTCGAGACCGGCGAGCGGCGCTGGCAGGTGGCGCTCCCGGCCGGCGCGAGCTCGTGCGGCCCGGGGATGCAGGTGTGGTCGGGCGGCGTCCAGGCGGACACGGCGGACCGGATCGTGTGCGTGACGGCGCGGCCCTCCGACGGCGGCGCCTCGGAGGGCGACAGGGTGCGGCGCAGCACGGTGACCGTGGTCGCCGCCGACGGCACCGTGGAGGGCACGCGGGAGGTGGAGGGCTCCCCGGCCGAGCTCTACCCCGGCGGCGACGGGTCGCTGGTCTCCGTCGAGTGGGTGGGCGAGGCGTCGCCCGTGGACCCGCGGGTCGCGGACGACATCGTGGCCGGCGTCGCGGACGCGGGGGCCATCTCGGACGGCTACGACCTGCGGGTCCGGGTCGAGGACGCGGTCACGGGCGACCGGCGGTGGCAGCAGACGATCCCGTTCGACGGCGCGGTGGACCCGTCGTTGTGCGTGCGGTGGTCGGACGACGGCACGACGTCGGGGGTGGACCTGCGCGGCGGCGTCCAGACGGTGGTCACCGACCGCCTGCTGTGGCTCGGCGGGTGCGGCATCGACGCGTGGTTCACGCCGGGCGGCGGTCGCCTGGACCGCCCGGCCGACCCCGGGACGTTCGAGGGGTTCTCCGTGGAGCCGCTGACCGGCGGCGGCTACGCGGTGCGCACCGACGCCGACGACCTCAGCGCCGACGACCCCACCGCCACCGACCGCATCCTGCGCGACGACGGCACCGAGGTGCGCGAGGTGCGCGGGCGGTACCTCGTGCCGCTCAGCACGGACGGGGGCGGGGACGGTGTGCACCTCGCGCGGCGCGGCGCCGCGACGGTGGCGACGTCCGACGACGGGACCGAGCTGTGGCGCACCGACGTGCGCAGCACCAGCGTGCTGGTGCGGACCGCTCAGGTGGCAGTGCTGGTGGACGAGGGCCGGCGCGTGTACGGCGTGGACCTCGGTACGGGGGACGTGCTGTGGGTGCGACCCGACCTGGTGGAGGGGCTCGACGCGATGGGGGCGTACGGGCCGCGGTTCGTCGACGCGGCGTTCACCGACGGGCGGCTGGCCGCGTTCGTGGTGCCGGACTACGCCCGAGGCGACGTCGTGCACTGGGTAGCGCTCGACGCCGCCTCGGGCCGTCAGCTGTGGCAGGTCGAGCTCGGCGGCGACGGCTGGGGGGTCCAGCTCGCGGTCGCCGGCCGGCTCGTCCGCTGGTCACCGACCGAGATCGTCGGCCTCGGCTGACGGGTCGTCGGCGTCGTCGGCGTCGGCGTCGGGGGCGACGTCGTCCGCGAGCACGAGGTAGACCTCGCGCCGCGCCTTGTCGAGCACCGCGGCCGCGGCCTCGGCCTGCGCGCGCGTGCCCGCTCGGGCGACCTGCTCGACGGCGCCGCCCAGGGCGCGCATCGCGTGGTGCAGCTCGTGCCCCTGGCGCCGCGGGTCCTCCGCGACCTTCTGCCACGGGGTGCCGAGCTCGTCGCGGTGCTCCTCGACGTACGCGCGACCGGAGTCGGTGAGCGACGCGAGGCGGCGTCCGCCGTCGTCGGCCACCATGACGAGGCCCTCGTCCTGGAGCTGGGAGATGGCCGGGTAGACGGCGCCCGGGCTGGGGCGCCAGCGGCCGTCCGTGCGCTCGGCGAGCTCGGTGATCACCTGGTAGCCGTGCATCGGCTGCTCGGCGAGGAGCAGCAGCAGGGCGGCGCGGATCTCACCGCGACCGGCGCGGCGGCCGCCGCCCCGGTGGCCGCGGGGTCCGAAGCCGGGGCCGAAGCCCGGGCCGGGAGGGAACCCGGGGCCGAAGCCGCCGGGGCCGGGGAAGTCGCCCCGGCGGCGGCGGTCGCCGCGCGGGCCGGGCTGACGGTCGAAGGGGTGCCGGTCGAAGGACCGGGGGTCGTAGGTGCGGGGATCGAAAGAGGTGTCTCGGGGGGTACGCATGAGCGGTGTCCTCACTGGTTCGGGATGGATGGTCGGTGTCGCCCGGGGAGCGCCGGCGGCGCCTCGACCTCGGGCGGCGACGTATCTAAGATAGGACGCGATATATCGTTAAGACAACCCCGGAAACTGTGACGTGGATCACTCTGATACCGGTTCGGTGACGGGGGCCAGGAGAACGCGCGGAGGTGCGCCTACGTTGAACGGCATGGAGGTGCTACTCGTCGCGGTGCTCGCGGCGGTCGTCGTCATCGCCGTCACCGCGCTGGCACCCCGGGCCGGGGTCGCCGCACCGCTGGTCCTGGTGCTGATCGGCGTCGCCGTGAGCTTCGTCCCCGCCGTCGCGGCCATCGAGATCGATCCCGAGATCATCCTCGTCGGCGTGCTGCCCGCGCTGCTCTACGCCTCGGCGGCCTCGTTCCCCTCGATGGACTTCCGGCGCGACTTCACGGCGATAGGCGGGATGGCCGTGCTGCTCGTCGTCATCACCGCGGTGCTGCTCGGGTTCGTGTTCTCGTGGGTCATCCCCGGCATCGACCTCGCCGCGGGCATCGCGCTGGGCGCCATCGTCAGCCCCACGGACGCGGTCGCGACATCGATCATCAAGAAGCTCGGGGCGCCGCAGCGCGTCGTCGTGATGCTCGAGGGCGAGGGGCTGCTCAACGACGCGACGTCCCTGGTGCTGCTGCGGTCCGCGATCGCCGCGACGGCCGCGAGCGTCAGCCTGTGGGGGGTGGTCGGCAGCTTCTTCAAGGCCGTGCTGCTCGCCGTCCTCATCGGCGTGATCGTCGGCCGGCTCGGCCTGTGGGCGCGCGAGCACCTGCGGCACGCCGCGCTGTCCACCGCGGTGTCGTTCGTCGTGCCGTTCGTGGCGTACCTGCCCGCCGAGGAGCTGGACGCGTCGGGCATCGTCGCCGCCGTCGCGGCCGGCCTCGTCACCAGCACGCTCTCGGCGCGGCACCTCAGTCCCCAGGACCGGGTGGCCGAACGGATGAACTGGCGCACCATCGAGACCCTGCTCGAGGGCGGGCTGTTCCTCGCCATGGGCCTGGAGGTGTTCGGCCTCGTCCAGGACGTCCGCGAGGCGCACGGGTCGCTGTGGACGGCGGTCGGCGTCGCGGCGCTCGCGGCGGTCGTCGTCATCGCGCTGCGCGCGCTGTTCGTGCTGCCACTGCTGCGCTACCTCGCGGCCCGGCGCCGGCGCGCGGAGCAGGTCCGGGAGACGCTCGACCGGATGGAGCAGCGGGTCTCCGCGAAGCTCGACGAGTTCACCGACCCGCACGGGATCATCACGCCCGACGCCGCGAAGGCGCTCTCGGCCGTGTGGACGCAGGGCGACCAGCGCGTGTGGGAGGCCGGCAACCCGCGCCGCCAGGTCCGGCGGGTGCAGCGCCGTGTGCAGCTCGAGGCGGAGAAGCGACGTACCGCGGCTGCGGGCGGGCTGTCCGACGACCAGAAGGAGCGGATCCGGCAGCGCCGGATGGACCGGATCGCCGAGTTCCGCAAGCGGTTCACCCGCCGGATCGCCGACGTCGACTACCTGCTCGCCGCCCCGCTCGGGCCGAAGGAGGGCGTGGTCATCGTGTGGGCCGGCATGCGCGGCGTCGTGACGCTCGCGGCGGCGCAGACCCTGCCCAGGGAGGACTTCCCGCAGCGGTCCCTGCTGGTGCTCATCGCGTTCGGCGTCGCGGCGGGCACCCTGCTGGTGCAGGGCGGCACGCTGCCGTGGGTGGTGCGACGGCTGGGGCTGGCGGGCGTCACGTCGTCGCGGTTCGACGAGGGCACGCAGGGGCTGCGCGAGATCGTCGACGGCACCGCCCGCGATCTGCTCGACGACCCGGGGCTGCGCCGCAAGGACGGCACCCCGTACGCGCCGTACGTCGTGGAGCGCGTACGGACCGTCGTCGTGCGCGAGCAGGCCGACCAGGACGAGGAGGAGGCGACGCCCGAGGAGCTGTCGGCCCAGTTCTTCGAGCTGCGCCTCGCGACGATCTCCGCGCAGCGCAAGGCCCTGCTCGAGGCCCGAGCCGTGGGGACCTACGACTCGGACCTGCTGAGCAGGGCCCTGGACCAGCTCGACGCCGACCAGATCGCCGTCGAGATGCGCGGGCACCTCGACGGCTGATCCGGCCGGCCGGCCGATCAGGTCAGGACGACGAGATCTCGCTGCGCGCCGTCCGCCACAGGCCGCCGGCCAGCGGCGCGACCACCCAGATGAGCGTCGCGGTGGCGAGCTGGGCCCAGCCCTGGCCGTCGAGCGCGCTGCCGAAGAGCAGCGGCTGACCCGCGGTGCCGAGGTCGATCCAGGGCAGGACGTCGGCCATGCCCGGCACGAGACCGCCCACGAGGCCGAACAGCGTCGGCGCGAGCAGCAGCGTGACGATCGCGGCCGGCGTGCTGCGCAGCAGCAGTCCGAAGCCCACGCCCTGCGCCATGAACAGCACGACGGAGAGCGCCAGGTAGAGCACGGCGCGCAGGGAGACGTCCCAGGCCGGGTCGGCGTCGCGGAAGGCGACGACGAGCAGGTGCGCGAGGGCGGCGAGGCCCACGGTGAGCACGAGCAGCGCGAGACCGGAGCCGATCGCGCCGACCACCTTGGCCAGCCCGACGCGCGTGCGGCGGGGTTCGAGCGTGAACGTCACCAGCGCGGTCCGCTGGGACCACTCGGACGTCGCGGCGAGCACGCCCACGATGGGCAGCAGCATCGCCATCGGCGTGGTCGTGCCGACGACGAACGCGCTGAACGAGTGGTTGCCGCCGTTGACCGCCATCATCACGGCGAGCACCGCCGCGGTGATGATCGCGATGACGGCCAGCATCCAGCGGCCTGCGCGGGTGTCGAGCTGCTTGCGCCACTCGACGAGCGTGAGGGTCGCGAAGGACACGGGGCGCAGGTCGGCGCCCGGACGGTTCGTGCGGCTCGCGCCGGCGGCGCGGGTCGGGGTCGCGGTGGTCATGCCGACACCTCCATGCGGGTCTGCTCGCGGGCGTCATCGGCGGTGAGCTCGAGGAAGAGGTCCTCGAGGCCGCGGGAGTCGGCGGCGCGCAGCTCGGCGAGCACGACGCCCGCGGCGGCGGCCGCGCGGCCGACGTCGATGGGCTCGGCCTCGACCGACAGGCCGCCGGTGGCCAGCTCCTCCACGCCGGCGCCGCCCTGGCGCAGCGCGAGGGCGAGCGCGGCGTCGTCGGTGGAGCGGACGAACGCGCCGGCCTGGCGGAGCAGGTCGTCCTTGTGGCCCTCGGCGACGACGCGGCCGCGGCCGATGACGACGATCCGGTCGGCGACCGCCTCCATCTCGCGCAGCAGGTGCGACGAGAGCAGCACGGTGCCGCCCCGGGAGGCGAAGTCGTCCAGCAGGTCGCGCATCCAGCGGATGCCGGCGGGGTCGAGGCCGTTGGCCGGCTCGTCGAGGATCAGCACCTCGGGGTCGCCGAGCAGCGCGGACGCGAGCCCGAGCCGCTGCCGCATGCCGAGGGAGTACTGGCCCACGCGGCGGGCCGCCTCGCGGTCGGTGAGTCCCACCAGGTCGAGCGTGGTGTCGATGCGGCGGCGGTCGACGCCGGTCATGAGGGCGGCGAGGGTGAGCACCTCGCGCCCGGTGCGCCCGGAGTGCTGGGCGCCGGCGTCGAGCAGCACGCCCACGCGCCGGCCGGGGTTGGCGAGCGCCGTGAACGGCTTGCCGAGCACGCGGGCGGAGCCCGACGTGGCCGGCGTGAGGCCGGTGATCATGCGCATCGTCGTGGACTTGCCGGCGCCGTTGGGGCCGAGGAAGCCGGTCACGTGCCCGGGCTCGACGGTGAACGACACGTCGTCCACGGCCACGGCCGGCCCGTATCTCTTGGTGAGGTGCTCCACGGTGATCATGGCTCCACCCTGCCCGGGCGCGGGCGGACGCCGCGTCCGGCGAGGGGATGGTTCGTGTCCTCCTTCCGGAGGATGCGGCACCTCCGCCCGGCGGATGCCCGCGGTGCCGCCGCTGCCTAGGCTCGACGTCGTGCCGACCGCCCCTGCCCGTCCGTCCCGCGCCCGCCGGGTGTGGGGGGAGACGTGGCGCGTGCTGGTCGCCCTCCTTGCCGGCCTGACGGTGATGGTCCTCGTGGCCTGGGAGGTGGACACCGGTCAGCGGCAGATGACCGACGCGCAGTGGGCGCTGGACTTCCTCGTGGGGCTGGTCGGGCTGGGGCTGCTGCTCCTGCGCCGCAGGGCCCCCCTGACGATCGCGCTGGTGCTGTGCGCCGCGGCGACGGTCTCGTCCCTGGTGGTCGGCGCCGAGACCATCGCGGTGATCTCCCTGGCCACGACGCGGCGGTGGTGGAAGATCGCCGTCGTCGGGGTGGTGTTCGTGGCCGCGGGACGGGTGCACAGCACGCTGCACCCGTACGTCACCCCGGAGTCCTACGACCGGTGGATCGAGCTCGTCGGCGGCGCGGTCATGTACGCCCTGTTCGTGTGGATCGGCGCGTACATCGGCCTGCGCCGGGAGCACCTCGCGTCGCTGCAGGAGCGGGCCGAGACGGCCGAGCGGGAGCAGGTGAGCCGGGTGGCGCAGGCGCGCACGGCGGAGCGGACCCGCATCGCCCGCGAGATGCACGACGTGCTGGCGCACCGGATCTCGCTCGTCGCGATGCACGCGGGGGCGTTGGCCTACCGCACCGACCTGCCGCCGGAGAAGGTCGCGGAGACCGCCGGCGTCGTGCGGGACAACGCGCACGCCGCGCTGACCGAGCTGCGGGAGGTGCTGGGTGTGCTGCGCGACCCGCTCGCCGGGGACGGGGAGGGTGGCGCGCCGCCGGAGCCCCCGCAGCCGTCGCTGGCCGACCTCGCCGAGCTGTTCGCCGAGGCCCGCGCGAACGGTGCCGACGTGCGGGTGGAGGGGATCGAGGACCTGGCCGAGCGGGCCGCGGGGCTCGGCGAGGCGGTCAGCCGGCACGCGTACCGGATCGTCCAGGAGGGGCTGACGAACGCGCGCAAGCACGCCCCGTGGGCGCCCGTGGCCGTCGCCGTCACGGGCGCGCCGGGCGAGGGGCTGACGATCGTCGTGCGCAACCCGGTCCGCAGCGTCGGGCCCGTGCCCGAGGCGTCCGTGCCCCCGCCGTCGGGCCTCGGCCTGGTGGGACTCACGGAGCGCGTGGAGCTCGTCGGCGGCCGCCTGTCGTACGGCACGACGGCGGACCCGGCGTCGCGCGACGGGCGCGCCGCGGCGTTCGTGCTGGAGGCCTGGCTACCGTGGGCGGCATGAGGTGGGCGGCATGAGCGGGACGACGCGTGTGGTGCTGGTCGACGACGACGCGCTGGTGCGCTCAGGGCTCACGCTCATCCTGGGCGGCGACACGGACCTGGAGGTCGTCGCGACGGCGTCGGACGGGCTCGAGGCGCTGGACGTCGTGGCGCGCGAGCGGCCCGACGTCGTCCTCATGGACATCCGCATGCCGCGCCTGGACGGCATCGAGGCGACGCGCCGGCTCCGGTCGGTGCCCGACGCGCGGGTCATCGTGCTCACCACGTTCGACGCGGACGACATGATCGTCGAGGCCCTCCGCGCGGGCGCGGCCGGGTTCCTGCTCAAGGACACCCCGCCGGACCGCCTGGTCGCGGCGGTCCGGGCGGCCGCGGCGGGGGAGCCGACCCTGTCGCCGCGCGTCGCGGAACAGCTCATCGCGCGGGTCACCGACCGGTCCGCGCCCGACGGCCGCCGGGCCGCCGCCGCGCGGCTGGAGACGCTGACCGAGCGCGAGCGCGACGTCGCCCTCGCCGTCGCGCGCGGGCTGTCCAACGCCGAGATCGCCGCCGAGCTCTACATGAGCGTCCCGACCGTGAAGACGCACGTGTCGCGCATCCTCACCAAGCTGGACGCCGCCAACCGCGTGCAGGCCGCCATCGTCGTGCACGACGCCGGGCTGGCCGCGAGGTGACGGGCCGAGCCGCTCGGTCGCACGACGAGGCCCGAGCGCGGACGATCCCCGGCGCGTGGTGCGTGCCGTGACCTATGTCCGGAGACTGACCGTGGCGCTCCGTGCGCGCAGCGCCCCCGAGCCGATGATCGCCGTCGTCGTGCGCGAGGTCGAGGCCTCGCCCCTGCGGGACGACACCGTGCTCGAGCGGGAGCTCGGGACGCCGGAGGACTATGCCGCGGCGTTGGTGCCGGATGCGCCGGTGAGGCGCCGGACCGGGCCGGTCATGATCGGCGGGATCGTCGCGGCGGTGGTGTGGCTCGCGCTGGTTCACGTCGGAGACGTGGTCGGGTGGCACCTCAGGGACACCCTGGGCCCGCTGGCGTCCGTTCCCGCCCTCGTGCTGCTCTTCCTCGGGGTGTTCGGCCAGTTCCTGTCCGATTACGCCCGGCGTCCCGGCGACTCCTGAGGCGGCCCGGTCCGCCGCGGCCTTCAGGCGGCCAGGCGCTCCCGCAGCCACGCGATGTCGGGGCCCATGTCGCCGTGCGTCTCGCACACGACGGGCGCGCCGGCGGCGGCGACCACGCCGACGAGCTGCTCGGGCGGGATGTTCCCGTCGCCGAAGTGCGCGTGGCGGTCGGCCCCGGAGCCCGCGGTGTCGCGCGAGTCGTTGGCGTGCACCAGGTCGATGCGGCCGGTGATCGCGCGGATGTCGTCGACGGCGGTCGCGAGGTCGATGCCCCCGGCCCAGGCGTGGCAGGTGTCGAGGGTGAAGCCGACGTTCTCGGCGCCGTTCGCCCGCATCACCGCTGCCCAGAGCATCTCCAGGCGGTCGAGGCGGCGCGCCATGGAGAAGTCGCCGCCCGCGGTGTTCTCGATGAGCACCGGCACGTCGGTCTCGAGCGCGTCGATCGCCTTGCGCCAGTTGTCGAAGCCGACGTCCGGATCGTCCTTCGCGGTGACGTGCCCGCCGTGCACGACGACGCCCTTCGCCCCGATCTCGCCGGCGCCGGTCATGATCTGCTGGAGCAGCTTGCGGCTGGGGATGCGGATGCGGTTGTTGGTGGACGCCACGTTGATCACGTACGGCGCGTGCACGAAGACGTCGAGGCCCGCGGCCGCCGTCTCCTCGCGGAAGGCCTCCGCCCCGCCGGGATGGTCGAGCGGCGGCACCTTCCACGCCTGCGGGTCGGAGAGGAACACCTGCACCACCTCCGCCCCGATCTCCTTCGCCTGCGCGACGGCGTCGGTCCGGTCGACGTGGGCCCCGATCTTCACGCTCATGCGCCCACCCTACGGATCGTGCCCGACAACGCCCGCCCGCCGCCGTCGTAGGCTGGCCCACCATGAGCACCACGCCGCCGCTCGCGTACGTCATCGCCGGGTCCGAGGCCACGGGAGGGGCCGGGATCCAGGCCGACCTCAAGACCTTCCAGCAGCTCGGCACCTACGGGGTGGGGACGCTGACCTGCATCGTCTCGTTCGACCCGAAGCACGACTGGGGCCACCGGTTCGTGCCCGTGGAGCCGCAGGTCATCGCGGACCAGTTCGAGGCCGCGACGTCCACCCACGCGCTCGACGTCGTGAAGATCGGGATGCTCGGCACGCCCGCCACGATCGACGTCGTCGCCCGCTCGCTGGAGACGCAGCCGTGGCGGCACGTCGTCCTCGACCCGGTGCTGATCTGCAAGGGCCAGGAGCCGGGCGCCGCCCTCGACACCGACACCGCGCTGCGCGAGCGGGTGCTGCCGCTGGCCACGGTCGTGACGCCCAACCTCTTCGAGGCCAAGACGCTCGCCGGGATGGACGACATCACCTCCGTCGAGGAGCTGACCGAGGCCGCGCGCCGCATCCACGCCCGGCTGGGCGACGGCCACGGCCGCCGGTACGTCGTCGCGAAGGGCGGCGTCGAGCTGCCCGGCCCGGACGCCGTCGACGTCCTGTTCGACGGCGACGAGGTCACCGTGTTCGCCACGCCGAAGGTGGGCGAGGAGCGCGTCTCCGGCGCCGGGTGCACGTTCGCCGCGGCCATCACCGCGGAGCTCGCCAAGGGCGCCGACGTCCACACCGCGGTCCGGGTCGCGAAGGACATGGTGACGCAGGGCATCGAGGCACGCGTCGAGGCCCGCACGCCGTTCGACACCGTGTGGCAGGGCGCGTACGCCTCCTGACGACCTGAGGAAGGAGCCGCCGTGACCGTCGACGAGGACGTGCACGCGGGCGGGCACCGCACGCACGAGGTGACCAACCAGCCGCCGGAGCGGGTGGACGTCAACGAGTACCTCGACTTCCCGGTGCTGCGCGACGCCGTGCACGCCTTCGGCGGCGGCTGGGGCGAGGAGCGGCTCGTCGAGGCGGGGGCGCACGTGGGGAGCGCGGCGTTCCAGCGGGCCGCGGAGCTCGCGAACACCCACGAGCCGGTGCTGCGCACCCACGACCGGCGGGGACGGCGGGTCGACGAGGTCGAGTACCACCCCGCCTACCACGAGGTGATCTCCGCGGCCGTGGCCCGCGGCGCGCACACGAGCGCGTGGGCCGACCCGCGGCCGGGGGCGAACGTCGTCCGCGGCGCCCTGTTCTCCCTGTTCGGCCAGGTGGAGGCCGGCCATGCGTGCCCGGTGTCGATGACGCACGCCGCCGTGCCCAGCCTGCGGCACGCCCCTGACCTGGCCGCGCTCTGGGAGCCGCGCCTGCTCGCCACCGGGTACGACGGCGCCCTCGCCGCGCCCGGCGCCAAGCTCGGCGCGCTCGTGGGCATGGCGATGACGGAGAAGCAGGGCGGCAGCGACGTGCGCGCCAACACGACCCGCGCCGTGCCGGCCGGGGACGGCACGCACGTCCTCACCGGACACAAGTGGTTCTGCTCGGCGCCGATGTCGGACGCGTTCCTCGTGCTCGCCCAGGCCCCGGACGGCCAGTCCTGCTTCCTCGTGCCGCGCGTCCTCGAGGACGGCACCCGCAACGTCTTCCGCCTCCAGCGGCTGAAGGACAAGCTCGGCAACCGGTCCAACGCGTCCGCCGAGGTCGAGCTGGACGGCACGGTCGGGCACCTGGTGGGGGAGCCGGGCCGAGGCGTGCGCACGATCATCGAGATGGTGCAGCGCACCCGGCTGGACTGCGTGCACGGCAGCGCGGCAGGGATGCGCCAGGGCGTCGCCGAGGCGCTGTGGCACGCGCGGCACCGGACGGCGTTCGGCGCCGCCCTCGTCGACCAGCCCGCGATGACGGCGGTGCTCGCCGACCTGGCGCTGGAGTCCGAGGCCGCGACGCTCACCTCGATGCGCCTCGCCGCCGCGCACGACGCGGACGACGAGGGCGAGCGGGCGTTCCGCCGCCTGGCCACCGCCGTCGCGAAGTACTGGGTGTGCAAGCGCGGCCCGCACCACGCCTACGAGGCGATGGAGTGCCTCGGCGGCAACGGGTACACCGAGGCGTTCCCGCTGGCCCGGCGCTACCGCGAGCAGCCGGTCATGGCGATCTGGGAGGGCTCGGGCAACGTCGTCGCGCTGGACGTGCTGCGGGCCATGACGCGCGAGCCGGCGTCGCTGGCCGCCGTCGACGCCGAGCTCGCGCTCGGCGCCGGCGCCCACCGCGACCTCGACGCGCACCTCGCCGCGACCCGCGCCCTCCTCGGCGACCTGGCCGGCGCGGAGCCCGCCGAGCAGCAGGCCTCCGCGCGCCGCGTCGTCGAGGCCCTCGCCGTGGGGCTGCAGGCGTCGCTCATGGTGCGGTACGCCCCGGCGGCGTCGGCGGACGCGTTCGTGGCCGCCCGGCTGGGCGCCGACCGCGGCCACGGGTACGGCGTCCTGCCGCGCGGCACCGACGCCGCCGCGATCCTGCGACGGCACGCCGGGCCGTGACCGTGCGCGGTGACCGCGCGCCGCGGGGGCCGCGTCAGTAGCCCCCGCCGCCGCCCGAACCGGGCATCGTGGTGATCTCGGAGCCGTCCGGCGCCACCACCCACCAGATGTCCTGGAGGCCCTGGCCCGCGACGTCCCCGGGCGCCGCGTCCCCCGCGTACAGGTACACGGGGCGGCCGTCGAGCGTCACCTGGGACTCCCCGTCGTTGCCGGTGATCGTGCCGACCTCGGCCGTCACGCCCTGCACCTCCGGCGTCGCGCTGCCGGCGTGCACCGGCGGCCACGCGGCCAGGCACTCGCCGGTGCACTCGCTCTTGCCCGACCCGGCCTCGTCGGGCGTGTAGTAGTAGACGGTCATGCCCTGGCCGTCGACGACGATCGTGCCCAGGTCGCTGTCGGCGGTGGACAGCGCGCCGGCGCTCCCCGACCCGCCGCCGGAGGACGAGCCCGACATGGTGTCGGTCGGGGTGCTCGCCCCGCCGCCGTAGCCGCCGCCCCCACCGCCGCCGCACGCGGCCAGGGTGGTGGCGAGCGCCGCCGCCGCGGCGAGGGCGGCCAGTCGTGACCTCGTGGTGCGCATGATGACTCCTCCGGCTCGGACTCTCCGCTCGGGTGCTGCTGTGAGGGACGACGAGATCGCGGCGCCGGCGGTTCACCTGAACCTTCGGGCGCCCTGCCTCGTCGTGCGGGATGGAGCCGCGCGGGCGGGCGCGGCCCGGGGCGGGAGGAGCGGTCGTGCGGTCACGGACGAAGGTGCTGGTGGGGGCGGGAGCCGGGCTGGTCCTGCTCGGCGGCGCCGCCGTGCTCGTCGGCCCCGGCCTGTACGCCGACCACGCCAACCGCGCCGCGGCGGAGCCCCCGACGCTCTCCAGGTCGGGGGCTCCGCTCGCCGACCCCGCGGGCCTCGACGGCACGTGGACGGTGGCACCCGGGTCGGAGGCGGGCTACCGCGTGCACGAGGTGCTGCGGGGCGAGGACGTGACCGTGAGCGGGCGGACCGACCAGGTGACCGGCACCGTGACCGTCGAGGACGGTGCGCTGACGTCGGGCGAGGTGACGGTCGACGTCGCGAGCATCCGCACCGACGAACCGCCGCGGGACGCGTACTTCCGTGGCAGCGTGATGGAGGTGGGGACGTTCCCGACCGCGCTCTTCACGGTCACCGAGCCCGTGCCGCTCGCCGCCGGCGCCACCGAGGTGGACCTGCCGGGCGAGCTGACCGTGCACGGCGTGACGCGCGACGTCGTGGCCGCGGCCCGGGTCGCGGCCGTCGGGGAGGGCGTGCAGGTCGTCGCCGAGGTGCCGGTGACGTTCGCGGACTACGACATCGCTGCGCCGTCGCTCGGCTTCGTCCGCGTGGACCACGACGGTGCCGTCGAGATCTCGCTGGCGCTGGAGCGCTCATGAGGCCGCGCTCCCGCGCCGACGAGCAGCTCCTCGAGGCCATCCACGCCGCACACGCCCCGGACCTGCAGCGCTTCGTCGCGCGGCTGGTGCCCGCCGACGCCGACGCGCAGGACGTGGTGCAGGAGTCGCTGCTGCGCCTGTGGCGACACCCCGAGGTGCTGGATCGGCCCGAGGAGTCCGTGCGCGCCTGGCTGTTCACGGTGGCGCGCCACCTCGTGGTCGACCAGCTCCGCAGCGCGCGGCACGCCCGCGAGCGCGCCACCGGGCGCCTGCCCGAGCAGCCCGAGCCGGACCGGACCCAGGCCGTCCTGGACGCCTGGCTCGTCGCCGACGCGCTCGCCGACCTGTCGGCCGAGCACCGCGCCGTCGTCGTGGGCGCCTACTTCCGCGGGCGGTCCGTCGCCGAGCTGTCCGCCGAGCTGGAGGTCCCGCCCGGGACCGTGAAGTCCCGCATGCACTACGCCCTGCGCGCCCTGCGGCTCGCCCTGCAGGAGAAGGGAGTGACGCCATGACCGCGCCGACCGACCCGTACCGCGAGTGGGACGCCGCGTACGTCCTGGGCGCGCTGAGCCCGGCCGACCGGCGTGACTACGAGGAGCACCTGGCCGGCTGCGACGCGTGCCGTGCGGCGGTCGCGGAGCTCGCGGGCCTGCCCGGGCTGCTCGCCTCCGTGCCCGCGGAGCACGCCCTCGCGTCGGACCCCCGGGGCACGGCCGCGGGCACGGCCGCGGGCGGGGTTGCGGGGGCGGGGGTGGGCGGGGGCGACGACGGCGACCTGGCGGACGTCGTGCCCCTCGCGGCGCTGGCGGGCGCGGCCCGGCGCTCGCGGCGCCGGCGCCGTTCGCTGGTCACGGTCGCGGCGTCGGCGCTGCTGGTGGGCGGGGTCGGCGCGGGGCTGGCGCTCGGCGGCGCGGGGGAGGGCCCGGGCCCGGCGCCCTCGTCGCCGGTCGCGCAGTCCACGGCCGTGGACCTCGAGCCGGTGGGCGCGGTCGACGTGCGGGCGTCGCTCACCGCGACCCCCCGCGCGTGGGGGACCAGCCTGGAGTGGAGCTGCACCTACCCGCCGCGCTCGGGCGCCTACGACGCTGCGGGGGCGCCGACCTACGAGCTCGTCCTCGTCGACCACGACGGCGGGCGCACGGTCGCCGCGACGTGGACCGGGTCGGGCACGGCCTCCACCGGCCTCGGCGCGGCGTCGTCGGTGCCGCTGGACCGGATCGCGCGCGTCGAGATCGCGCACGCGGGCGGCGGGACGCTGGCCGCCGCGGCCCTGTGACGCGGGTCAGGCGACGACGGCGGCCGTCGAGTCGCGCACCACGAGCTCCGGCCGGAACAGCAGCGAGGAGCCCTGGGATGCCGGGCCCTCGTCGGGGCCGTGCAGCGCCCGGAAGGCGGCGGCCGCCATCTCCTTCATCGGCTGGCGCACGGTGGTGAGGCGCGGCGAGTAGAGCTCGGCCAGCACGATGTCGTCGAAGCCCGCGACGGACACGTCCCGGCCGACCTCCATGCCCGCGTCGCGCACGGCGCGGCAGACGCCGATGGCGGTCATGTCGTTGACGGCGAAGATCGCGGTGGGCGGGTTCGGCCCGGCGAGCAGCTCGGTGGCGGCGACGCGACCGAGCTCGGCGGCCTCGACGTCGCCGAACGCGCCGTCGGCGCCGCTGCTGCCCGGCCAGGTGACGACGTCGGGCCGCGCGATGCCCGCCCGCTCCAGCGCGCGCAGGAAGCCCTCGAACCGCTCGGTGCGGTTGACCGACCGGATCGCCCCGGAGAGGAACGCGATGCGCCGGTGGCCCAGCGACACCAGGTGCTCGCCCATCAGCTCCGCGCCGACGGCGTTGTCGACGCTGACGTTCACGAGGCCGACCGGGTCGTCGGCCTGCGCGGTGCGGTCGAACGCGACGAGCCGGAGGCCGTCGTCGAGCAGGCCCGAGACGTGCTCCAGGGACGGCAGCGAGGAGCAGAGCACGATGCCGCGGATGCCGTCGGAGACCAGCTCGTCGACGTACTGGCGCTCGCGGGCGGGGTCGCGCTCGGAGTTGCACAGGAGCACGTGATAGCCCTCGGTGAGCGCGGCGGCCTCGAGGTACCGGGCGAGCGCGCCCCAGTACGGGTTGCCCACCGACGGTACGACGAGGCCGATGACCTGCGGCTTGCCCGTGCGCAGCTGGCGCGCGGCACGGTTGGGGCGGTAGCCGAGCTCCTTGATGGTGCTCTCCACGCGCTCGCGGGTCTCGGGCAGCATGCGGCCGGTGCGCCCGTTCAGCAGGTTCGAGACGGTGCTCGTGGACACTCCTGCCGCACGCGCGACGTCCAGGATCGTGATGCCAGCCATGCGCTCGTGCGGCCTCCTCGGTTCCGGGCTCTTGCCCACCTCGCCAGTGCATCGATGGACTGTCTGGCGCCGATCATAGGGCATCAAAGGACCGCTTGACGGAGGTGAAGTCCCACTCTATGGTCAGTGCATCGTTACACCGGGAGCCGCCGTCGGCTCCCCCTCGCCTTCGTGAGATCAACGCCGATCGAAAGGGCTTGTCATGGAATTCAGCCGTCGCAGCTTCCTCACGGCCATGGGCCTCGGGACCGCGGCCGCCGTGGCGGGCTGCGCCACGACGAGCCCCAGCGGCTCGTCCGCCGCCGACCCCACCGGCCCGGTGGAGGGCGACATCACCTTCCTGTGCGCGCTGTTCGAGGGCGCCACGGGCAAGGAGACGCTCGAGGGCAAGCTGATCAAGCAGTTCAACGAGAAGTACCCGGACGTGAACGTCACCGTCGACTACACCGACTACGGCTCGCTGAACGAGAAGATCACCACCGGCCTGGCCAGCGGGCTCATGCCCGACGTCGTCACGCTCGGCGTCGGCTGGGTCCCGCCGTTCGCCTTCAAGAACGCGATCGCCCCGCTGCCCGAGTCGCTCGCCACGCGCTACACGTACGAGGAGCGCGTGCTGGAGCCGTCGCGGTTCGACGGCAAGCTCTACGCCCTGCCGATGGTGCTCGACACGCGCATCGTCGCGTACCGCAAGGACTTCTTCGAGGAGGCCGGCCTCACGGGCACCCCGAAGAACTGGGACGAGCTGCGCGACTACGCGAAGCAGCTCACGGTCAAGGAGGGCGGGAAGACCACGCGCGTCGGCTTCGACCCGTTCTCCATCGACCTGCGCCAGTGCTGGGAGACGTTCCTGTTCGGCAACTCCGGCGAGCTCTTCTCCGCGGACGGACGCGAGGTGCTCTTCGACAGCCCCGAGGGGGTCGCGTCGCTGCAGCTCTTCCTCGACATGATGGCGGACGGCTCGGCCGACTTCGCCCTCACCACCGAGGCGGGGCAGCCGACCACCCTCCAGCAGGGCACCTCGGCGATCATGATGACCAACAACTCGTTGTACGTGCAGCTGCAGCAGCAGTCGCCCGAGCTGGTCGACAAGATCGGCACCTTCGTGCTGGGCAACACGAACCCCGCGATGCTGCAGGGCGGCACGATGGTGTCGCAGTCGGCCACCACGAAGTACCCCGCCGCGGCGCGCGCCTTCGTCGAGTACATGGGCTCGCCCGACGCCGTCCTGGTCGCGAGCGAGCAGCGCGGCTCCGTCCCGGCGATCTCGGACCTCAAGGACAGCGACTACGTCAAGGGCAACCCGATGGTCGAGTTCGCCATCACCAACCTCGACAAGGCGCGGTCCGAGGGCGGCACCCCGGCCTGGATGGAGATCCGGGAGAAGATCAAGCCGACCCTCGAGACGGCGATCGTCGGGCAGCAGTCCGCGCAGGCGGCCATCGACCAGCTCGCCGGCATCGCGAACGACGCGATCGCCCGGCTGTGACCCGGTCCGTCCCATGACCTGGCATGACCCGACACACCGATCGATGAAGAGGGGGTCGTCGTGGCCGTCGTCTCCGCGCCGCGCGACGTGAGCGCACCACCCGTCGTCCCGCCCCGCTCGCCCGCGCCCCGGCGCCGGCGGGCGGGGGCGGCCCGCCGCCGCGCCGGCATGCTCATGGTGGCGCCGGCATTCCTGCACGCGCTGATCTGGATCGGCATCCCGGTGATCGCGGCGTTCGTGCTGTCGTTCACCAACTACGACGTGCTCACGCAGCCGCGCTTCAACGGGATCCAGAACTACGTGGACGCGCTGACCGACCCGGTGTTCCGCCGGGGCATGCTCAACACGCTGGTCTACGCGTTCTTCACCGTGCCGGTCGCGATGGGCATCGCGCTGCTCATCGCGCTGATGCTCGACACGCAGCTGCGCGCCCGGGCGCTGTTCCGCACCGCCGTGTTCATCCCGCAGGTGACGGCGACCATCGCCGTCGCGCTGGTGTGGCTGTGGATCTACGACCCGCGCAACGGCCTGCTCAACGCCGTGCTCGGCTTCTTCGGGATCCCGGCGCAGAACTGGCTGTCGTCGACCACGTGGGCGATGCCGTCGGTGATCGTCGTCGGCATCTGGCAGGGCATCGGCCTGAAGATGCTCATCTACCTGGCGGCGCTGCAGTCCCTGCCGAAGGACGTCTACGAGGCGGCGTCGGTGGACGGGGCGTCGAAGACGCGGCAGTTCTTCAGCATCACGCTGCCGCTGCTCAAGCCCGCGACGTTCTTCGTGTTCGTCACCTCGGTCATCTCCGCCTTCCAGGCGTTCGACCTCATCTACATCCTCACCGACGGCGGGCCGGCGAACACGACCACGATGATGACGTACGAGATCTACAAGTCGGCGTTCCGGGAGTTCCGCGTCGGCTACGCGTGCGCGCAGTCGATCATCCTGTTCGTCTTCCTGCTGCTCCTGACCCTCGCGAACCGACGGCTCAACGGAGGCGACAGTGGCCGGCATTGATCTCGCGGCGACCTCGCCGCGCACCACGCTCGACGTCGTCGGGCGCTCCCCGGCGACGCGCCGGCGGCTCTCGCGGACCGCCCTCTACGTGGCGCTGGGCGTCATCGCCGTCGTGATGGTGGTGCCGTTCGTGTGGATGGTGCTGACGTCGCTCAAGACGCCGGCGGACATCGCGGCGAGCCCGCCCACCTTCCTGCCCACCGAGTGGGCGTGGGGCAACTACGCCGACGCGCTGGCCGCGGCGCCGTTCCTCACCTACGCGCGCAACAGCCTGATCATCGCGGTGAGCCACACGACCATCAACCTCGTGGTCGCGTCGATGGCGGGCTACGCGCTGGCGCGGCTCCGGTTCCGCGGGTCCGAGCTGGTGTTCCTCGGGTTCGTCGCGGCGCTGATGATCCCCACCTACACGAAGATCATCCCCGAGTTCCTCATCGTGCGGTTCATGCCGCTGTTCGGGGGCAACGACATCCTCGGGCAGGGCGGCACCGGCTGGCTCGACACCTGGTGGGCGCTCATCGTCCCGGGCGCCGTGACGCCGTTCGCCGTCTTCCTGTTCCGGCAGTTCTACCTGGACCTGCCGGTCGAGCTGGAGGAGGCCGCCCGGCTCGACGGCGTGAGCGAGCTCGGCATCTGGGCGCGGATCATGACGCCCCTGGTGAAGCCGGCGTTCATCACCGTGGCGCTGCTGACCTTCGAGAGCTCCTGGAACAACTTCCTGTGGCCGCTGCTCGTGACGCGCACCGACTCGATGCGCGTGATCCAGGTGGGCCTGTCGGTGTTCCGCACCGAGAACGACACCCAGTGGGCCTTCCTCATGGCCGGCACCACCCTGGCGACCCTGCCGATGGTGGCGCTCTTCCTGCTGGGGCAGAAGTACTTCGTCCGCGGCTTCGCGAACGCGGGCATCAAGTGACGGGCGGCGACCGGTCGCCCGTCGGACAGAGAGGCAAGCGAATGGCGATGGACATGACGGACGCGAAGGTGCTCGTCACGGGCGCGGGGCACGGGATCGGGCGCGGCGTCGCGCTCGGGCTGGCCGCCGCGGGGGCGGACGTCGTGGTGCACTACGGCAGCTCGGCAGACGCCGCCGCGCGGACCGTGGCGGACATCGAGGCGCTCGGCCGCAAGGCGGTCGCGCTGCAGGCCGACGTCACCTCGACCGAGGACGTGGACCGGCTCGTCGCCGACGCGGTCGCCTTCCTCGGCGGGCTCGACGTCGTGGTGTGCAACGCGGGGCACCTGGTGGGCCGCGTGCCCGTGGCGGAGATGAGCGACGACCACTACGAGTCCGTGGTCGACGTCAACCTCGGGTCCACGTTCCGCGCCTGCCGTGCCGCGATCCCGCACCTGCTCGAGTCGGACCGGGCGCGCATCGTGGCGATGTCGTCGCTGGCCGCGCACAACGGCGGCGGGCCGGGGTCGGTCGTCTACGCGGCGTCGAAGGCCGCGGTGCGCGGCTTCGTCAAGGGCCTGGCCAAGGAGCTCGGGCCGCAGGGCGTCACCGTCAACGCGGTGGCCCCCGGGTACATCGCCGACACGGCGTTCCACGGCACCTTCAGCACCGACGAGGCGCAGCAGAAGATGGTCGCGGGCACGCCGGTCGGGCGGCCCGGCACCGTGGAGGACGTCGCGGCGGCGGTGCAGTACCTGGCCTCGCGCGAGGCGTCGTACATCACGGGCACCACCCTCGACATCGACGGGGGGACCTGGCCGCGATGACCTCCCTCGCCCCCGTCACCTCGGACGCCGTCCCCGCCGCCGACACCGTCGCGGCCGGCCTCCCGCGCGAGCGCGGGGGCTGGTGGCACGACCTCGTCTGCCCGACGCACGGCACGGAGCTCTCCCACGCGGGGATCCCCGGGCCGGTGCCGCCGGCGGGCGGCGTGCGCTGCCCGCACGGCTGCGCGGTCGACACGGAGCCGGTGCGCGGCGCCTGGCTGGTGCTCAGCCACCAGGCGTGGGCACGGCGGGCCCGGGTGCTCGCGCATCGGGCTGCCCGCACGGGGGACGAGGCGGCGCGGGCGGAGGCGGTGCGCCTGCTCGTGGCCTACGCCGACGTCTACGCCGAGGTGACGGGCGGCGGCGAGCACGAGCGCGCGCAGGACTGGATGCTCCGCGGGCGGCTGTTCCACCAGGCGCTCACCGACGCCATCTGGGCGGTGTCGGTCGGGCACGCGGTGTGGTCGCTCGCGGAGGCGGACCCGGGGCGGGCGGGCGACCTCGCCCCCGTGCTGGGGATGCTCGACGCCACCGCCGAGGCGGCCCGCGCCGCGCGGGGGCGCCTCGTGGCCGACGGGAAGTTCACCTCCAACTACACGGCCTGGCTCAACGCCGCCGGCCGCGTGTGCAGCCGGGCCGCCGCGCTGGTGCGCGGCGAGGGGGCCGCGCCCGCCGTCGCCGACGACGAGTGGCTCGCCGGGGAGCACGGGCAGCTCGCCCACGCGCTCGCGGCCAGCACCCGCGGCGGCTGGGAGTGGGAGGCCAGCACGTATTACCACGGCTTCGTGGTGCGGGCCTACCTGCTGTCCCTGCGCGGCACCGACCCGGCGGCGCTGCCCGCCGAGGCCCGCGACCGGCTGGTCGCGATGGTCGACGTGCTCGCCGGCCTCGCGACCGACGGCGGCGTGCTGCCGTCCGTGCACGACGGCCCGTACTCCCGCCCCGCCCTCGCGCTGGAGTGGACGGAGCTGGCCGCGCTGGCAGACGGGTTCGTCGCCGACGCGGGGCTGGCCGCGGTCGCCGCGCACGCCCGCACGGAGGCCGCCGCCGGGGACGGCGACGACGAGCCCACGGACGGCCTCGAGGACGAGCTGCGCCGGACGGTTCCGGGCTGGTTCGCCGGGCCGCCCCTGGCCGTGGCGCGCGCGCCGCGCCCGGCGATGACCGTGGACGAGGAGGTGGGGATCGCCGTCCTGCGCGGCGCGGGGATCCACGCCGTGCTCGACCACGGCCCGCACGGCGCGGGGCACGGCCATCACGACAAGCTCGCGCTCGCCCTGTTCGGGCGCAGCACCCCGTGGCAGCCCGACCCCGGCCAGGTGCCGTACGGGCACCCGGCCTGGCGGGCGCACTACGCGTCGGCGGCCGCGCACCCGGTGGTGCGGGTCGACGACGCAGACCCCGCCGAGGCGACCGGCCGTCTGCTGGCCCGCACCCACCGGTCCCTGACCGTCGAGGTCCGGGGCGACGCGACGTCCTGGTACGACGGCGCCCGCGCCGTGCGGCACGTCGTCCTCGGCGACGGGTACCTGCTCGACGTCGCGCACGCGCGCGCCGACCGGCCGCGGCGGCTCACGCTGGGGCTGCGGCCCGACGTGCCGCTCGGGGTGCGCGCGGACGCCGACATCGTGCGCACGGCCTGGCGCGGCGCCGAGGCGCTCGACGGGGTTCACGCCGCCCGCGCGGCCGGGCCGGACGGGGCGGTGCCCGTGCGCGCCGTCGTCGTCCCGGGCCCCGGGCCGGCGGACGACCCGCAGCGCGAGCGCGCGCACGTGGACTGGGCGGCCGAGGCCGCGACGTCGGCGACGTGGGTGTCGGTGTTCCAGGCCGACGCCGAGGCGCGCGACGGCGGCGCGGACGTCACGCGCGTCGAGCTCGACGCGGCGGAGGTGCGGGTGCACCGCGCCGACGGCGCGGTCGACGTCCACCCGCTGCCGGCGGAGCTGGCCGGCTCGACGACGGACGAGGGGGCGACGGCGTGACCGGGACGATCGCGCCCGGGCGGATGCTGCTGCTCGACGAGGCACGGCTCGCGGACCTGCGCGCGCGGCTGGACGGCGACCTGGCGCCGCAGTGGCGCCGGCTCGCCGAGCAGTGCGACCTGTACCGGCGCACCGCGCCCCCCGCGGAGCACCCGCTCGCGAGCATCACGTACCTGGGCCCGGCGGCCGCGAACCTCGCCCTCGCGTACCGGCTCACGGGCCAGCGGCACTACCTCGAGGAGGCGTGGCGCTGGATCTCCGCGGCCGTCTCGTTCGACCACTGGGGCCGCGCGCACCTGCCCGACCACGACCTCGACGCGGGCTGGGTCCTGCACGGGCTGTCGCTGGCGTACTCGTGGCTGGGCGACGACCTCGACCCCGGGCGCCGGGAGGCGCTGCGCGCCAAGCTCGCGCTGCAGGGGGAGCGGCTGCACGACTTCGCCGTCGCGAGCGAGGGCGGCTGGTGGTCCAGCTCGTACTGGCAGAACCACCACTGGATCTGCCACACCGGCCTCGCGACCGTCGGGTACGCGCTGGGCGTGCCCGCCTGGACGGAGCGGGCCAAGGCGGCGATGGGCACCGTCGTCGACGTGCTGCCCGCCGACGGCTCCGACATGGAGGGCGTCGTCTACTGGCGCTACGGCGTGCCGTGGCTCGCGACGTACCTCGACCTGCTGCACGACGCCGAGGGACTGGACTGGTGGGACCGGTGCCGGTTCCTCGCGCGCACGTTCTTCTACCGGCTGCACCAGGCCGCGCCCGGCTACGAGGAGATCGTCGACCACGGCGACTGCCACGACCGGCGCAGCGGCCACAGCGTGGCGCTGTACCGGATCCTCGCCGCGCGGTACGGGATCGGCGAGGCGCAGTGGCTGGCCGACACCGTCGCGGACCGGTTCTTCTGGCGCGAGGCGTACGAGAGCGGCGTGAAGCCCGGCGTCCTGCCCGAGGCGTGGGCCGAGCTGCTCTGGTACGACGCGTCCGTCGCGCCGGTCGACCCGGCCGCGTCCGTGCCCGCGCAGGCGGCGTTCGAGGACCTGGGGCTGCTGGTGCACCGCACGTCGTGGGACGACGACGCCACGCTCGTGTCGTTCAAGTCCTCGCCGGGCGGCGGGCACACCGCGTGGGACACCTCGCGGCGGATCGACGCCGAGCGCGGCTGGGACACGCTCAGCGCGGGACACCACCACCCGGACGCGGGGTCGTTCGTGCTCGCGTCGCGCGGCGCGTGGCTGCTGGTCGACGAGGGGTACTCCAACCAGAAGCGCGCCGGCCACCACAACCTCGTCCTCGTCGACGGCCACGGCTTCGCGGGGGAGGGGCGGTACCACGTCTACGCGGACGCCCCGCCCGACCGCACCGCCGACATGGTCGACGTCCTCGCCGAGGGCGGGTTCCTGCACGGCCGCGCCCGCACCGGGCGGATGTACCCGGTCGAGCTGGGCGTCGAGCGGCTGGAGCGCACGCTCGTGGTCATGCCGTCCGGCCGCACCGTCGTCGTCGACCGGGGGCGCGCCACCGCGCCGCGCGAGTGGACCGTGCTGCTGCACGCGGACCACCCGTCCGACGCGGTGGACCGTGACGTCCCGCACGACGGGACCGGCGGCGAGGACGACGGCGGTGCCGGTGAGGGGACCGTGCGCCGCGTGCTGCGCAACGGCCGCGCGGGCGCGTGGCTCACGATCCACGCCGCGGGCGGCGCCCACGCCGAGCAGGTCGTCACCGACGTCGCGGCCAACCCGACGTCGAGCACCCCGTCGCTGGTCGTGACGCGGCGGCTGCACACGCTGCGCGTCACCCCGCCGGCGTCCCGCGACCTGCTCGCCGTCACGACGATCGAGCCGTTCGACGCCTTCCGCCCGACGCCGTCCACCGCCCGGGTTCGTTGTGGGTGGGATCGTGGCCCCGATTCGGCGCACGAAGGGGCCACGAGCACACCCGCAGCGGGGGTGGGGGCGGACCTGGGCGGCGGGGAGCGGGTGTACCTCGCCGGGCCGGACGGCGCGATCGAGGCCGACGGCGTGACGGCGCTGGCGCGCGCGGTGCTGGTCGCGGGCGACAGGGTCGCCGTCGTCGGGGCGCGGCGCGTCGAGCTCGACGGCCGCACCGTCCTCGACACCACGGGCCGCGACGGCGACGCCGAGGTCACCGCCGTGCTCCCGCTCGCGGGGCGGCGATGACGGCCGCGCCGGCGCCCGAGCGGCAGGACCGCTCGCGCCGCTGGTCGCAGACCTTCCTCGGCTGGCTGGAGTGGCTCGCCCACCCGGTGGCCGCGGGCGCGGCGTTCGCGGTCCTGTGCCTCGGCGTCGTCACGTGGCTCCCGGCGCTCGCCGCCGTCGGCAGCACGCTGCGGGCCTGGCGCACCGACGGTGACGGCCGTTCGTTCACGGGCGTCTTCCGGGCGTTCGGCACGTACTGGCGGCCGCTGCTGGGGCACGCGGTCGCCTCGACGGCGGGGCTGGTGCTGCTGCTGGTCGACGTCGTGTTCCTCGTCGGGCGGTCCGGCCCGGCCGCCGTCGTCCTCGTGATGCTGGCGCTCGGCCTGCTCGTGGCGTCCGTGCCGTACCACCTGGCGCTCGCGGTGGTCGCGGCCGCGCGGCCCGACGGGTCGGTGCGCACGTGGGTGCCCGGCGCCCTGTGGTTCGCCTTCGGCTCGGTGCCCCGCGGCACCGCCCTGCTGGGCGCCGCCGTCGCGACGCCCGTGTTCTCGCTCGTGGTCCCCGCGGGCCCCCTGCTGCTGTGCGCGAGCGTCCCCGTCCTGGTGGGGCTCGTGATCCTCGACCAGACGGAGGACGACGCATGACCGGCACCACCGCCCAGGCCCTTCCGCGCACGAGCGCGGTCGCCCGGCGCTCCCTGCTCGCCGGTGCCCTCGCCACCACCGGCGCGCTGCTCCTCGCGCCGCGGGCCACGGCCCTCTACGGTGTCGCCGCGCTCGCGGGCACCGCCGCGGCCCGGACCCGCACGACGACCTGGGTGCCGTCGTGGACCACCGCCCACACCCGGCCCACCGCCACCGACCCGCTGGTGCTCGGCGGCGTCACCGACCGCACGGTGCGGCACGTGCTGCGCCTCAGCGCCGGCACGGCCCGCGGGGGAGCGCTGCGCGTGCGCCTCGCCGGCACGTTCTCCGCAGCGCCGGTGCGGGTGGGCGCGGTGACGGTCGCGCGGCGCGCGCCGGGGCTGTCCGGCGCGGGCGCGGCCGTCGACCCGGCCACCGTCACGACCGTCACGTTCGGCGGCGAGCGCGGCGCGCTCCTCGCGTCGGGCGCGACGCTCGTCAGCGACCCGGCGGGGCTCGCCGTGCCCGACGGCGGCGACCTCGTCGTCAGCCTCCACCTCCCGGGACCTACGGGCGCACTGAGCTTCCACCGCAACACGCACGCCACCGGCTACGTCGGTGCGGGCGACCTCACCGCCGACGCCGGGCCCGGCTTCGAGGGCGCGGAGACCACGCGGTCGGCGGTGCTGCTGGTCGGCGTGGACGTCGAGCGTCCCGGCGTGCCCGGCGTCGCCGTGCTGGGCGACTCGATCACCGAGGGCGTCGGCACGCCCGACGACGCCGACCAGCGGTTCGCCGACCACCTCGCCCGCCGTCTCGCGGAGCGCGGCGGCCCGGTCGGCGTCGCGAACCTCGGCGTCAGCGGCAACCGCGTGCTGCTCGACGACGAGCGGTTCGGCCCCAGCGGCCAGGCCCGCCTCGACCGCGACGCGCTGGCCCTGCCCGGGATCGACACGCTGCTCGTGGTGCTCGGCGTCAACGACCTGCAGCAGCCGCCCAGCCAGACCGACCCCGCCGTGCTGCTCGCCGGGTACCGCCAGCTCGTGCTGCGCGCCCGCGACCGCGGGCTGCGCGTGGTCGGCACCACGATCACGCCGTTCGGCGGCTGGCAGCGCTGGACGCCGGCGCTCGAGGAGGAGCGCCGCGTCGTCAACGCCACGCTGCTCGCGGAGGCGGGCCGCGGGGCGGGCGCCTTCGACGCCGTCGCGGACGTGGCCTCCGCGCTGGCCGACCCCGCCGACCCGGCGCGGCTGGCTCCCGCCTTCGACAGCGGCGACGGCCTGCACCCCACGCCCGCCGGCGCGGCGGCGATGGCCGCCGCCGTCCCGCGGCGCGCGCTCCTGGGCTGACCCTTCCCACCGCACCACCGCTCCACCCACCTGCTCGACGACGAGAGGGATCGTGATGGACATCGACACACCGGGTTCGACAGCACTGAGCATGCCCGCAGACCGCCCAGGCGCCCCCGCGCCCACCCGCCGCAGCGTGCTGCGCGGCTTCGGCGCCCTCGCCGGCGCCGCCGCGCTGGCGCCCGCGCTGAGCCTGCCCGCCCGGGCGGTGCCCGCCTCGACCACGGCCGAGCTGGTGGATCGCTGGGCGGTGCTCCAGACCGGAGGCCCTGGTCTGGACCTGGCCGACGCGCACGTCAAGGCCGCCGTGCGGCGCGTCGACAGGGCGGCCACGACCGTCCTCGCGACGCTCGACCGCGCCTCCGGCCGCACGTCCCTCTGGCCCGACCTGGCCGACTGGACGAGGTCCAACACCGTCACCACGACGTTCAAGCGGCTGCGCTCGATCGCCGTCGCATGGGCGACGCCGGGCACGTCGGTCGCGGGCGACGCCGCGGTGGCGGACGCCGTCGCCGACGGCATCACCTGGATGCACGACCACGTCTACGGGCCGGGCATCCCGCGCTTCGACAACGACTGGGACTGGGAGATCGGCTCGGCGTCGGCCCTCGCGGACACGCTGGTCGTGCTGCGCGCGCACCTGGGCGACGCCCTCGCCCGCAGCACGGCCGCCATCGACCACTACACGCCGGACCCGAACCTGTGGCGCGCCGACCGGCAGATCGCCACGGGCGCCAACCGGGTGTGGATCGCGACCGTCGTCGCCGTGCGCGCGTCGCTCGACGGCGACGAGGCCGCGCTGCTGCGCGTGCGCGACGCGCTCAGCGACGTCGAGGGCGGGGGCGCGAACAGCGTGCTGGCGTTCGTCGACGGCGGCACCGCCGAGGGCGAGGGCACGGGGGAGGGCTTCTTCCGCGACGGCTCGTTCCTGCAGCACTGGAAGCACCCGTACAACGGCGGCTACGGCAAGGAGCTGCTCGGCACGCTGTCGTCGCTGCTGCACCTGCTCGGCGACTCGCCGTGGCAGGTCACGGACCCGGCGCTGGCGAACGTCTACGCGTGGGTCACCGACGCCTTCGACCCGCTCATGGCGCGCGGCGACATGGTCGCGTCGGTGTGCGGGCGCGAGATCGCGCGGCCCAGCAAGCAGGGGCACGCGCCCACGCAGACGGTCGTCGAGGGCACGCTCCGGCTCATCCCGTCGGCCCCGGAGTCGCAGGCCGCGACCCTGACCTCGCTGGTGGCGCAGTGGATCGTGGAGGACACCTACCGCGACTTCCTCGCGGCGACGACGCCCGCGTCCGTCGTCGCCGCGAACGCGCTGCTGGCGACGTCGCCGACGCCGCGCGGCGCGCTCGTCGCGCACCGGCAGTACCCGGCGATGGACAAGGCGGTGCACCACCGCCCGGGGTTCGCGGTGAGCGTCAGCGCGTACTCGGCCCGCGTGTACAACTACGAGTCGATCCAGAACGAGAACCTGCACGGCTGGCACCTGTCGGACGGCATGGTGCTGCTGTACACCGACGACCTCGGCCACTACAGCGAGGACTACTGGCCCACGGTCGACCCGTACCGCCTGCCCGGCACCACGGTCGACACCGCGCGCCTCGCGGACAGCGCGCACTTCCGCGAGACGAACGGCGCGACCTGGGTGGGCGGGGCCGCCGTGCCCGGCGCCACGGTCGGCGCGTACGGGCAGGACCTGCGCGCCCGCGGCTCCGACCTGCGGGCCCTCAAGAGCTGGTTCCTCGTCGACGACGCCGTGGTCTGCGTCGGCTCCGGGATCACGGCGCCCGCTGCCGGTGGCGTCGAGACGGTCGTGGAGAACCGCAAGGTGCGCGACGGCGCCGCGCTCGTCGTCGACGGCGTCGCGCAGGGGATCGGCAACGGCTGGTCGGCCGCGCTCGACGACGTGCGCTGGTGCCACCTGTCCGGCACGGCGGGCTACGTGTTCCCCGGCGGCGCGCGGCTGCACGCCCTGCGCGAGGACCGCACGCACACCTGGCGCGAGATCAACGTCAAGTACGGCACGGACACCCCGGTGACCCGCCCCTACGTCACGGCGTGGCTCGACCACGGGGCAGCGCCCGCCGGGGCCACGTACGCCTACGTCATGCTCCCGGCGGCCGACGCCGCGGGCACCCGCGCGTTCGCGGAGGCGTGCGGCACCGCGCCGGGGCTGCGGGTCCTCGGGCAGGACGACGACGTCCACGCCGTCGCGCTCGGCGGCACCCTCGCCGCCAACTTCTGGGCGGCGGCGTCCGTCCCCGTCGGCGCGGGCGAGCCCGGGGAGGGCGGGTCGCTGCACGCCGACGGCCCGGCGTCCGTCGTCGTGCACGAGACGGGCGGCCCGGGCGGCACCGAGTGGACCCGGCCCACCACCGTCGCGCTGAGCGACCCGACGCAGGCCCGCGACACCGTCGTCGTCGATCTGAACCGCGACGGGCTGCGGTTCGTGTCCGCCGACCCGGGCGTCACCGTGACCAGGCGCGGCGCCGGCTGGCGGATCGTCGCCGCCACCGCCGGCCTGGCCGGCGCCACCGTCACCGCCTCGTTCGTCTGACCGTCGCGAGAACCCTGGAGGAACCATGAAGAAGCACCTCGCGCTGCCTCTCGTCCTCGCCCTCGGGCTGACGTGCGGCGTCGCGGCGCCCGCCGTGGCAACCGCGGCGGCCCCCCCGACGTCGGGCTCCGCGGCCGCCGCGGAGGACGCGGACCCCGCGCCGCTGCGCACCGTCCGCGTGAGCACCAGCGCCGAGCTGGCCGCCGCGTTCAAGGCCGTCCTGCCCGGCGACCGCATCGTGCTGGCCGACGGCGAGTACACGATGGTCAAGCTCGCCGACAAGGCGGGCACCGCCGACGCGCCGGTCGTCGTGGAGGGCGCCACCCTCGGCGGCGCGGTCGTCACGGGCGGCCAGCTCGAGGTCGCCCGGTCGAGCCACGTCGTCGTGCGCGGGCTGACCTTCCGGAACGCCACAACGCTGAAGATCACGGCGTCCACGCACGTGCGGTTCACGCGCAACGACGTCGCGCTGCGGTTCGAGCCGCCGGCCGACCCGACGTCGTCCCGCCACTGGCTCCAGATCTCGGGGGAGGGCAGCGGCTACCACCGCATCGACCACAACTCCTTCCACGACAAGACGCTGATGGGCAACTACGTCACCGTCTACGGCGGGGCCACGCAGATCTCCCAGCACGACCGGATCGACCACAACTGGTTCGGCGACAGCCCCGCGCAGCCGGTCAACGGCGGCGAGGCGATCCGGCTCGGCGTCTCCGCGCTGTCGGACTCCAGCTCCTTCGCCGTGGTCGAGCACAACGTGTTCGAGAACACCGACTCCGACCCGGAGATCGTCTCGATCAAGAGCGACGACAACACGGTGCGCTTCAACACCGTGCGCCGGTCGGCGGGCGCGTTCGTCGCCCGCCGCGGGGACCGCAACGTCATCCAGGGGAACGTCTTCCTCGGCGAGGGCAAGCCCGGCACGGGCGGCGTGCGGCTCTACGGCGACGACCAGCTCGTGTTCGATAACTACTTCGAGGGCCTGCGCGGCTCCGGGTACACCGCGGCGCTGCAGATCGACGGCGGCGACGTGGACGGCTCCGGCTCGACGTCGGCCCACTGGCGCGTGCACCGCGCGACGGTCGTGCACAACACGTTCGTCGACAACACCTCGAACGTCGAGGTCGGCGCGAACTACGTCCTCCCGCCGGTGGACTCGCTCGTGGCCGACAACCTCGTCGTCGGCTCGGCCGGCCCGCTGTTCCAGGAGCTCAAGCAGCCCGCCGGCGTCACCTACTCCGGCAACGTCGCGTGGCCGACGGGCGCCGCGACGCTCGGCATCGACGCCGCGCCGCGCGAGGTGCGCGTCGTCGACCCGCTGCTCGTCCGCTCCGGCGGGCTGTGGCGGCTGCGCCCCGGCCCGGCGATGAACACCGCCGTCGGCACGTACCCGTTCCTCGCCGACGACGTCGACGGCCAGCCCCGCGACGTGCGGCCCGACGTCGGCGCCGACGAGGTGTCGTCCGCGCCCGTCACCCGGCGGCCCCTCGACCGGGACGACGTCGGACCCGCCGCACCCTGACCGACCCCGCCCGCACCCTTCGTCCCGCCACGACCCAGGAGCACCCGCATGGCCTTCTTCGACAAGCCCCTCGACGACCTGCGCGCCTACCGGCCCGAGCCCGAGGAGCCTGCGGACTTCGACGCGTTCTGGAAGCAGACGCTCGACGCCGCGGCGGCCGCCGCCACCGAGCCGGAGCAGGCGCCCTTCGACGCCGGGCTCGCGACCGTCGAGGTGCGGGACGTGACGTTCTCCGGCTGGGCCGGGCAGCCGATCAAGGCGTGGCTGATGCTGCCGCGCGAGCGCAGCGGGCCGCTGCCCGCCGTCGTCCAGTACATCGGGTACAACGGCGGGCGCGGCGTCCCGTGGGAGTGGCTCACGTGGTCGGCGCCCGGGTACGCGCACCTCGTGATGGACAACCGCGGCCAGGGCGGCGGCGGCAAGACCACCGCCGACACCCCGGACGTCGCCCCCGAGGGCCACGGGTCGTCGTCTCCCGGCTTCCTCACCCGCGGCATCGAGGACCCGGCGAAGCACTTCTACCGGCGTCTGATCACCGACGCCGTGCGCGCCGTCGACGCCGTCAAGGCGCTGCCCGAGGTGGACCCGACCCGGGTCGCGGTGGTCGGCGGCAGCCAGGGCGGCGGGCTCGCGCTCGCCGTCGCCGGCCTGCGCGACGACCTCGCCGGGGCGATCGCCGACGTGCCGTTCCTCAGCCACTACCGCCGCGCGTCGCAGATCACGGACGAGGGTCCGTACGCCGAGATCGCGCGCTACCTCAAGGGTCACCGGTTCGAGGTCGAGGACGTGATGCGCACGCTGTCGTACTTCGACGCCACCAACTTCGCGGCGCGCGCCCGCTGCCCCGGGTGGTTCTCCGTGGCGCTCATGGACAAGATCTGCCCGCCGTCCACCGTCTTCGCGGCCTACCACCGGTACGGCGGGCCCGCGCAGCTGGAGGTCTTCCCGTACAACGGGCACGAGGGCGGCGCGGCGTACGACATGCCCCGCAAGCTCGCGGCGCTCGCGGGGGTGCTCGGGCCCCGGTGACGGCCCCCGACGGGACCGCGCCGCGGGGCGCGATGCTCGCCCTGTACGGCAACACGTTCGTCATGGCGACGGGCTTCTACGTGCTGGTGCCGCTGCTCGCCGTGCACCTGGCCGACGGGCTGGGCTTCGGCCTGGCGCTGGTCGGGCTGCTCGCCGGGATCCGTGCCGGCGCGCAGCAGGGGCTCCAGCTCCCGGCGGGGGTCCTCGCCGACCGGTGGGGCGTGCGGCGGACCATCGTCGCGGGCGTGCTCGTCCGTGCCGCAGGCTTCGGCGCGCTCGCCCTCGCGACGACGCCGCTCGCGGTCGGCGCGGCCGGCGTCGCCGTCGGCCTCGGCGGCGCCCTCTTCCACCCCGCGTCCTACGCCGCGTACGCGCGCCTCGGCGGCGCCCGGCCCGACGTCTTCGCCCGGCGTGAGGCGCTGAGCAACGCCGGGTTGGTCGTCGGGCCGCTGCTCGGCGGGCTGCTCGTGGCCACCGGGTTCGACGTCGTGTGCTGGGTCGCGGCGGGCCTGTTCCTCGCCGCCGCGCCGCTCACCTGGTTCGGGCTCGGGCGGGCCGCCGAGCCCGACGCCGCCCCTGCCGGTACCGGCGAACCCGGGGTGCCCGCCGACGCCGCCCCCGCGCCGGCCACCGGCGGGATGCGCCGCGAGGCGCGGCGCGCGCTCGTCGCGCTGTGCCTGCTCAACGCCGCCGCGTGGGCGGTCTTCACGCAGCTCCAGCTCGTCGTGCCGCTGCGGCTGGACGCCGTGCTCGGCAGCAGCGTCGGGGTCGGCGCGGTCTACGCGGCGGCGGCCGTCCTCGTCCTGGTCCTCACCGTGCCCGTCACGCGATGGCTGCAGGCGCGGCTGCGGCTGCCCCTGGTGCTCGCGCTCGGGGTCGCGACGATGGGGACGGGCATCGCCGTGCTCGGCGGCGGCCCGGGCGTCGCGTCGCTCGTCGCGGGGATGGTCGTGTTCACGCTCGGGCAGATGGTGTTCCAGCCCGCGATGAGCGCGGTCGTCGCCGCGGGTGCGGCCGCCGCGTCCGTCGCCACCCGGTTCGGCGTCAACGGCCTGGCGCTCGCCGTGGGCGGCGTCATCGGGTCGTCCGTCGTGGGTGCGCTGCTCGCCGGGCCGCTCTCCCACGGCGGGTGGGCGTGGGCGGGGTTCGCGCTCGCCGGCGTCGCCGTCGCCGTCGGCTACGGCTGGGTCCGGGTCGGCTGAGCGGCCGACCCGGACCGCGGGCCTCGGCGGGAGTCAGGCGGGCACGACGGGCACGACGGGCGGGACCGTCCAGGTGGCGAGCTCGTCGAGCCGCGGCCGGTACAGGCGGACGGTGAAGTTCCACCCCTCGGGCAGCGGGATGCGGTGGGGCGCGTCGTCGGGCCAGTCGCCGAGGTGGATCGTGACACGGCCGTCCGGGTCCGGCGTCGCGAAGACGGAGTTCACGTTGGTCAGGCCGCTCGGTCCGGGCTCGAAGTAGCCGTCGGCGTTGTAGACGCTGAGCGACCAGAACGCGTCGGCGGGGACGTCGTCGAACGTGATCGTGTACCGGCTCACCGGGAGCCGCGGCTCGACGTTCAGGTACGACGCCTCGGCGTCGGGCAGGCCGCCCCACCCGAGTGCCGTGCCGACGAGGTGCCGCACCGGGTCGACGTCCTCCGCCCGGCCGAAGCAGTGCTCCAGGCCGCCCATCGTGCGGCCGAGGGTGAGCAGGGCCCCGCGCACCTCCTGGTGGCTGGCCGGGTCGTAGTCGGGGCGCACGAACTCGCGCTGCTCGGCGGTGGCGAGGGTGAGCCCGTCCTGGAGGCGGTGCACCTCCTCGACGTCGGCAGGGCTCGTCGGGTCGAAGAGCGTCCGCGCCGCCACGACCACGTAGTCCGTGCCGAACTCGTCACGGGAGAGGACGGACGAGCCGGCCTCGCGGACGACCCGGTTGATGTGGTGGTCCTGGTTGATCACCATCACCGACAGGTACCGGTCGCCGACCTCGGGCACCGTCAGCGTCGCGTCTCCCGCGCCCAGGTCGACGATCGCCACCGAGTACAGCGTGTCCCGGTTCTGCCGGATCACCGGCTGCTCGTCGAGCGGGGCCAGGGCGCGGTCGTGGTGGAAGGTGCCGAGGCCGCCCACCATCGGCAGCATCCTCGCGATCATCGTGTCCGTCTCCGCGCGGGCGAAGTTGTCGATGCTGACCTGGACGGCCATGGCCGTACCTCCTCGGGGGTGCGGGCGACGCCCCGCGGGGAGCTGCGGGACAGGGGTGCGTGACGACGGCCGGGCCCCGCCGCAGGTGGCGCGGCCCGGTCGCGGTGTCACGCTATGGGTGCGCGGCCCGCGGCGCGCGCCGGACCACCGAGGGAGGGAACGTACGGATGCAGGGGTACGTGCTGAGGCGCTACGGCCACCCGGGCGTGATGGAGCTGCGGGAGGTGCCGTGCCCGGTCGCCGGGCCCGGCGAGGTGCTGGTCCGCGTGCGGGCGGCGGGCCTGAACCCGATCGACCACAAGACGCGCGACGGCGGCCTCCGGGTGATCACCAGGCTCCGGCTACCGCTGGTCGCGGGCAGCGAGCTCGCGGGCGAGGTGGCGGCGGTCGGCGCGGGTGTCACCCGGTTCGCCGTGGGGGACCGGGTCTTCGCGCGGGTCGACAAGCGGCGCCTCGGCGCGTTCGCCGAGTACGCGGCGGTCGCGGAGGACCTGGTGGCGGCGATGCCCGCGGCGATCGGGTTCGTCGAGGCCGCCTCGCTGCCCCTGGCCGGGCTCACGGCCCTGCAGGCCCTGCGCGACGAGCTGCGGGTCGCCCCCGGCGACCGCGTGCTGATCACGGGCGGCGCGGGCGGCGTCGGCACCCTCGCGATCCAGCTCGCGGTCTGGCTCGGCGCGGAGGTCACGACGACGGCGTCCGCCCGCGGCACGGCCCTCGTGCGCTCGCTCGGCGCCGCGCGGGTGGTGGACTACCGCGCCGAGCGCTTCGCCGACGTCGTGTCCGACCAGGACGGGGCGTTCGACCTCACCGGCGGGCAGGACCTCACCGACGCCTTCACGATCCTGAAGCCGGGCCGGACCGTCGTCTCCGTGGCCGGACTCCCGGACGCGACGACGGCGCGCGTCGACCTGGACGCCGGCCCCCTCAAGGCGGCCCTCCTGTGGGCGGCGAGCACCGCCATCCGTCGCCGGGCCCGGCGCGCGGGCGTCCGCTACCGCTACCTCTTCATGCACCCGAGCGGGGCGGACCTCGCCGTCCTGGCGGGCCTCGTCGACGACGGGCACCTGCGCCCCGTGGTCGACCGGACGTTCGCGTTCGCCGACATCGCCCGCGCGTTCGCCTACCTGGAGCGCGGTCGCGCGAAGGGCAAGGTCGTCGTGGAGCTCCCGGGCGAGTGACCGGGGCCCCTCAGGCGAGCCGTGCGACGAGGCAGGGGCCGCCCTCGTAGATGCCGCCGTCGACGGCGAGCGCGCGGCCGCCGGCGTAGGAGTGCGGCTCGGTGACGTCCGTGTACGCGCTGCCGAGCATCTCGGCGACGATGCTGTGCCCGTGCACGACCCGGTCACCACCGAGGTGGTCCAGCAGCTCTCGTACGGCCCGCGGGCCGTCCTCCCCGCGGAAGGCCGCGCGCGACGTGAGGTCCCGCCACGTCTCCCACCACACGACGAGGTCGTCGCTCGCCAGCCGGTCCCGCCCGGCGGCGTTCAGGTCGTCGAGCGTCCGGCCCCACCCGAGGTAGGCGAGGGTGTCCGAGTGCACCAGGAGCGCACCGGCGTCGTGCGCCGCCATCGGCAGGGCGCTCAGCCACGCGACGTGCTCGTCGGTGAGCCGCGCCTGGTCGCGGCCCAGGCCGCCGTTGCGGGCCCACGACCGCGCGAAGCTCCGTTCGGGCTCGCCGGGCGGCGGGACCGTCGTCGCCCCGAACCGCCGCATCCCGAGCGCCAGCACCTCGTGGTTGCCCAGGAGCGCCGCCACGGCGCCCCCGGACTCGTCGACGAGCCGCCGGACGAGGTCGATGACGCCGACGCCGTCCGGCCCGCGGTCCAGGTAGTCCCCGAGGAACCAGAGCCGGGCGTCCCGGCCGGCCCATCGGCCGTCGGCGTCCGTGAGCCCCTCCTCGGCCAGGGC
>NZ_JBHXAW010000001.1:0-48666 GCF_042726645.1 Isoptericola sp. NPDC060257 | reverse complement strand
GGCACGGAACCGTGCGGCGAGCGGCCTTGCCGTGACCAGCACGAACGCGCCGAACAGCGACTGCGGCACGAGGCCCGTCAGGCCCTCGCCGGTGGTGGCGAGCACGGTCCCGTTCACCGCGACGTCCGCGACCATCACCACCACGCCCAGGACCACCCCGGCCCGACGGCGCAGCAGGAGCAGCGCCACGACCAGCGGGTCGACAAGGGTCAGCGCCACCCAGAACGCGCGGACGCCGGCGGGGAACCCGGCGTAGACGTCGGCGCCTCCCAGCACCAGGTCGACCACGTGGGTCGTGGTGCCCACGAGGAACCCGGCCATCCAGAGCAGGCGCACCACTCCCAGGGCGCGTACGGACCACCGTGACGGGGGCACCACCCCAGAATGAGGCATGGCCCGCCTGCTGCACGTCGTCCGGTCCGTCGTCGCGCCGATCACCCGGACGCGCGCGTTCCGGGCCGTCGCCCCCGCCGCAATGCCGCCCCTGGAGCGCGCGCTGGCGCGGCTCACGCGCGGCCGGTTCCAGCTCTCCGCCGTGCTGGTGCCCTCGCTGGTGCTGCACACCGTCGGGGCCCGGTCCGGCGAGCCGCGCGACACCTACCTCATGTACACGCCCGTGGGCGGCGGCCGGCTCGTGGTCGCGGGCACGTCGTTCGCGCGCGACCGGCACCCCGCGTGGACGTACAACCTGCTCGCGCACCCGGACGCCGCCGTCAGCATCCGCGGCCGGCGCTTCGACGTCCGCGCGACACCCGTCACCGACGACGGCGAGCGGGACGCGCTGTGGGCGCGCATCGAGGCGCAGTGGCCCGGGTATCGCGCCTACGAGCGCGAGTCGGGTCGGGTGGTGCGGCTGTTCGTGCTCGAGCGGGCGGCCTGACGGTCAGGCGCCCCGAGCCCGGTACGCGGTGGGCGACATCCCGTGCGTCCGGGCGAACCGGCGCGAGAAGTACAGCGCGTCGTCGTACCCGCACGCCTGCGCGACGGCGGCGACGGGCAGGTCGGTGGAGTCGAGCAGCTCGCGGGCCCGCGCGAGCCGGAGCCCGGTCTGGTACTGCAGCGGCGACGTGCCCACCCGGGCGCGGAAGCGCGCCCCGAGCTGGGACGGGCTGAGGCCGACCATCGCCGCGAGCGACCCGACCGACGTGCGGTGCGGCGTCGTCGCCCGCAGGTGCTCGACGACCCGCTCGACCGGGTCGGGGGCCGGGCCGGGGGAGCGCCGCCCCGTCGCGACGACGTGCGCGAGCGCGTGCCACGCCGCCCCCGCGGCCCCGACCAGGCCGCCGGCCGTGCCGTCGTCGAGCGCGTCGATCACCTGCGAGACGAGGCTCGCGAGGGCGGCCGGGTCGCGCAGGTGGGAGACCGGCCCGCCGGCGGCGGCGCGGGCGGCCCCCGCGAGCTCGTCGGCGTCCCGGCCCGCCGTGTGCAGCCACCAGAGGGTCCACGGGTCGCGCTCGGCGGCGGCGTACTCGTGCGGCGTCCCGGCCGGCACGAGCACCACGTCCCCGGGCCGGACGTCGAACCGGCCGTCCGGTGTGCGGCACCAGCCGGCGCCGTCGGTGCAGACGAGCAGGACGTGCTCCCGGGCGCCGTCGGGTCGCGACCGCCCGTGGCGGGCGGCGTGCGGGAAGAACCCGGCGTCCGTCACCACGAGCCGGCCCGTCACCGGGCGCGCGAGCGCCGTGCGGACCGTCGGGCGCGGCACGACGACCATGCGCTGACCGGCGAAGCCGTCGCGCAGCGCGCCGCCGCTCTCGACCGTGCGCTCGACCGTCGTTTCGTCCATGTGCGCCAGGGAATCGCCCATCGTGCGGCGCCGTCAAGCGGCCTACGTTCGTCGCATGCCAGGAGAAGAGTCGCGGATCGTCCTGCCGTCCGCCCCGGACAGCCTCGCCGACCGGCCCGTGCGCGGGTGGCGCGAGCCGGTGTCCATCGACACGTATGACGTCGGCGAGCCGGACCGGTACCCGGCATACCTGGACCAGCGGGTGTACCAGGGGTCGTCGGGGGCGGTGTACCCGATGCCGTTCGTGGACCGCGTCGAGCAGACCAAGGCACCCCGCGAGTGGGACGCGATCCACCTCGAGAACGCGTACGTACGCCTCATGGTGCTGCCCGAGCTCGGCGGGCGCATCCACGTGGGCGTGGACCGCACGCGCGGCTACGACTTCTTCTACCGCAACGACGTCATCAAGCCGGCGCTGGTCGGCCTGCTCGGGCCGTGGCTCTCGGGCGGCGTCGAGCTGAACTGGCCGCAGCACCACCGCCCCGCGACGTTCCTCCCGACGGAGGCGTGGGTCGAGCACGAGCCGGACGGGGCGGTGACGGCGTGGTGCTCCGACCACGACCCGTTCGCGCGCATGCAGGGGATGCACGGCGTGCGGCTGCGCCCGGACAGCGCGCTCGTCGAGCTGCGGGTCCGGCTCGTCAACCGGACCGACGACGTGCAGACGTTCCTGTGGTGGGCCAACGTCGCCGCCGCGGTGCACGACGACTACCAGGCGTTCTTCCCGACCGACGTCGCCGTCGTCGCCGACCACGCCAAGCGCGCCGTCACCACCTTCCCCGCGGCGTCGGGCCGCTACTACGGCGTCGACTACCCGGCGCAGCGCACCCCGGAGCGCCCCGACGGCGACCGCCTGGACCGGTACCGCAACATCCCCGTACCGACGTCGTACATGTGCCTCGGCTCCCAGGACAACTTCTTCGGCGGCTACGACCACGCCGCCAGCGCCGGGTTCGTGCACTGGGCGGACCACCGGGTCTCGCCCGGCAAGAAGATGTGGACGTGGGGGAACGCGCCGTTCGGCTGGGCCTGGGACCGGCACCTCACCGACACGAACGGCCCGTACGTGGAGCTCATGGCGGGCGTCTTCACCGACAACCAGCCCGACTTCGCGTTCCTGCGCCCGGGCGAGACGACGGCCTTCTCGCAGTACTGGTACCCGATCCAGGACGTCGGCCCGGTGCACCAGGCGACGCGGGACGCCGCGGTGCGGCTCGACGTCGAGCCGTCGTCGGCCGAGCCTGTCGCGACCACGCTCGTCCGTCTCGGCGTGGCAGTGACGTCCCCGCGGCCGGGGGCGCGGGTGGTGCTGCGCGCGGGTGGCGAGGTGCTGCTGGACGAGCGGGTCGACGTCGCGCCGGGCGCTCCGTGCGTGCGCGAGCTGGCCGGGCAGGCCGGCGTCGACGCCACCACCTACGAGCTGGTCGTGGAGCACGACGGCGCGACCCTCGTGAGCTGGCGCCCGCGGCCCGCGGCGGACCCGGACGCCGCGGTCCCGGGGCCCGCCACCGAGCCGCCCGCGCCCGCGGAGATCGGCTCCGTCGACGAGCTGTACGTCACGGGGCTGCACCTGGAGCAGTACCGGCACGCGACGCGGTCGCCGGAGCGGTACTGGGCGGAGGCGCTGCGCCGCGACCCCGGGGACGCACGCTGCGCGACGGCGCTCGCGGCCCGGCGGGCGCGCGCGGGCCGGCTCGACGAGGCCGAGCGGCTGCTGCGCACCGCCGTCGCACGCCTCACGGCGCGCAACCCCAACCCGCGCGACGGCGAGGCGCACTACCGGCTGGGCGTGGTCCTCGCCCGGCAGGGCCGGGCGGCCGAGGCGCGTGAGGCGCTGGGGACGGCGTCCTGGGACCAGGCGTGGCGGGACGCCGCGGCCGTCGCCACGGCTCGCCTCGACCTCGCCGAGGGGCGCGACGCCGATGCCGCGGAGCAGCTGGACGCGCTGCTGCGCCGCAGCCCCGAGCACGTGCAGGGGCGCAACCTCGCGGCGATCGCCGCGCGACGGGTCGGGGAGCCGGACCGCGCCCGCGACCTCGTGCGCGGGGCGCTCGCCGTCGACCCCCTCGACGCGTGGGCGCGCGACCTCGGCGCCCGGCTCGGGCTCGCCGTCCCGGTCGGCCCGACCTCCGAACCGACCATCGCGCTCGACGTCGCGCTGGAGCACGCGTCGGCGGGAGAGGCGGCGGCCGCCGTCGGGCTGCTGGAGGACGTCGCGACGCGCCCGTCCCCCCGCGGGCAGCGGGACGTGCGGGCCCTCGCCCTGCTGCACCGCGCCGACCTGGAGCTGGCCCGTGGCGACCGGGCGGCCGCGGCGGACGCGCTCGCGCGGGCCCGGCGCGCCCCGCGCGACTGGGCGTTCCCGGCCGCCACGGACGACGACGCCCTCGCGCGGCTGCGCCGGGCGTGGCCGCAGGACCCGCTCGTGGCCGGGCTGGCCGGCCACCGCCTCTACGCGGCGGGCCGGCGCGAGGACGCGGTGGCGGCCTGGGAGGTCGCGGCGTCGGGCGACGGGACCGACCCCGTCGTGCTGCGGAACCTCGGGGTCGCGGCGTACAACGTGCGCGGGGACGCCGCGGCGGCCGCCGGCTGGTACGCCCGTGCGCGGGCCCTCGCCCCCGACGACGCCCGCCTGCTCTACGAGGCGGACCAGCTCGAGGGGCGGCGGGGCACGCCCCCGGAACGACGGCTGGCGACGTTGCTCGACCGGCCCGACCTGGTCGGCGCGCGGGACGACCTGTCGGTCCAGCTCGCGGAGCTGCTCACCGCGCGCGGCCGCGCGGCCGAGGCGCTCGACGTCCTGGGCGGCCGGGCCTTCCAGCCGTGGGAGGGCGGCGAGGGCCGGGTGCTGGCCGCCTGGGACGCCGCGCACCTGGCCCTCGGCCGCCAGGCCCTGGACGGCGGCGACGCCACCTCCGCGCTGGCGCACGCCACCGCGGCCCTGACGCCCCCGGAGTCCCTGGGGGAGGCGCGCCACCCGCTCGCAAACACCGCCGACCTGCACCTGCTGCTCGGCGACGCCCTCGCCGCGCTCGGGCGCGGCGACGAGGCCCGGGACGCCTGGCGCACCGCGGCCGACCAGCAGGGCGACTTCGAGGGCATGGCCGTCCAGGAGTTCTCGGAGCGGACGGCCGCCTCCGTGGTCGCGCTGCGCCGGCTGGGCCGTGACGACGACGCGCGGCGCCTGCGCGACGGGCTCGCGCGCTACGTCGAGGAGGAGGCGGGCCGCCGGGCGACCGTCGACTACTTCGCGACGTCGCTGCCCGCCATGCTGCTGTTCGCCCACGACGTGCAGGAGGACCACGACGACCGGGTCCGGGCCCTGCGCGACCAGCTCGCCGCCCTCGACCGGCACGCCGCTCCCGCCTCGGCCTGACCCGCCCGACCCGACCCCGCTTCTCGAAGGAGAGAGCCCATGCCCGACGCCCTCGACAGCCGACGGACCGTCACGCACCGCGTGCGGGTCGACCGCCCGTCCCCGCCACACCGCGACCACCTCGAGCTGGGAGACCCGCCAGGCGCGTCGGACGCGGTGGCGGTGACCAGCCGGTACCTCGAGCGGGCGGGGCTGCCCTGGTTCCCCGTGACGGGCGAGGTGCACTACTCGCGCATCCCGCGCGAGCGCTGGTCCGAGGTGCTGGGGCACGCGAAGGCGGGCGGGCTGGACTCCGTCGCCACCTACGTGCTCTGGCAGGCGCACGAGCCCGCGCCGGGCGACTTCCGCTGGGACGGGAACCTCGACCTGCGCGCCTTCGTCGAGACGGCCGGCCGGCACGGGCTCGACGTCGTCGTGCGGCTGGGGCCCTGGGCGCACGGCGAGGCACGGTACGGCGGCTTCCCCGACTGGCTGGTCGAGCGCGGGCTGGCCACGCGCACGAACGACCCCGCGTACCTCGAGCTGGTGCGGGCCTACTACGCGCAGGCGGTCGCGCAGCTCGACGGCCTGACGCACGCCGAGGGCGGGCCGGTCGTCGGGGCGCAGGTGGACAACGAGCTCTACGACCAGCCCGAGCACCTCGCCACCCTGCGGTCCCTCGCCGAGGAGCTGGGCCTGCGGGTGCCGGTCTGGACGGCGACGGGGTGGGGCGGGGCGCAGGTGCCCGCCACCCTGCTGCCGCTGTACAGCGCGTACGCGGACGGGTTCTGGGAGGACGCCGAGACGGAGTGGCCGCCGTTCTCGCCCGTGCACTTCCGGTACAGCACCGTGCGCGACGACCTCAGCGTGGGCGCCGACCTGCGCGAGGCCCTCGACGGCATCGTCGTCGCGCCGGGTGCGGTCCCGCTCAAGGACGACGACGCCCTGCCGTACGCGACCTGCGAGCTGGGCGGTGGGATGCACGTCGCCTACCACCGGCGGCCGCTCGTCACGCCCGACGACGTCGCGGCGCTCGCGCTCGCGAAGATCGGCAGCGGCTCCGTCTGGCAGGGGTACTACATGTACGCGGGCGGCACCCAGCGCGTCGGACCGCAGGGCACGGAGCAGGAGTCGCACGCCACCGGGTACCCCAACGACGTGCCCACCCGCACCTACGACTTCGGCGCCCCCGTCGGCGAGCACGGCCAGGTGCGGCGTCACCACCACCTGCTGCGCCGTCAGCACCTGTGGCTCCAGGCCGACGGCGCGGCGCTCGCGGCCATGACCACGACGGTGGGCGGGGGGAGCGCGGACGCTGACGAGCTGCGCTGGTCGGTACGGTCGGACGGGCACCGCGGGTACGTCTTCCTCACCACGTACCAGCCCGCGCGCCGGCCGCTGCCGCCGCAGCCGGGCGTCCAGGTCGCCGTCGAGCTCGACGACGCGAGCGTGACCGTGCCCGTGCGTCCCGTCGACCTGCCCGCGGGCGTCTCGGTCGCGTGGCCGGTGCGGTACCCGCTCGGCGAGGGGCTGGTGCTGCGCAGCGCGACGGCGCAGGTGCTCACGCGGATCGACGTCGGGACAGGCGGCGGGGCCGGACGGGAACTCGTCGTGCTGGTCGCGACCGACGGCGTGCCGGTGGAGCTGGTGCTCGAGCGGGACGGCGGCGGGGAGGTCGGGGCGAGCGGGCCGGTCGAGGCGCGCACCGAGGCCGGCGCGACCGTCCTCGACCTGGTCGGCGACCCAGGGCCGAGCGCGGTCGTGCGCCTGCGCGGCCCGTCCGGCGACGTCGACGTCCTGGTGCTCGACGAGGGGTCCGCGAACCGCCTGTACCGGCTCGACGTCGGCGGGCGCGAGCGGCTGGTGCTCGCCGACGCCCCGGTGCACGCGCTCGACGGTGCGCTCGTCGTGCACACCGAGGACCCGGCGGTGACGGTGTCGATGCTGCCCGCGCCGGCGTCCCTGACGGCGTCGACCGCGGGCGCCGACGTCACCGCCGACGCCGCCACCGGCACGCCCTGGTCCACGTGGACGCTCTCCGTCCCCGGGGCCGGGCGCCGCCGGCTCGCGACGGACCTGCACCCGGACGCCCCCGCCCCGCCGGCGCCGGCGCACGGCGGGCCGATGGGCCGGCTCAGCGCGCCGACCGACTACTCGGGCGCCGCCCGCGTGCACCTGGACGTGCCCGCCGACGCGCTGGACGGCGTCGACCGCGCGCTGCTGCGGGTCGCGTGGACGGGCGACGTCGGGCGGGCGGTGGTGGGAGGGGAGGTCGTGAGCGACCACTTCTGGCACGGCCGCGACTGGGACGTCGACCTCACGCCGTGGCGCGACGACGTCGCCCGCGACGGCCTGACGCTGGAGCTGCTGCCGTGGCGCGCCGCGACCGGCGTCTGGGTGGACCCGTCCGTGCGTGCCGTGCCCGACGGGATCGCGGTCGCCGCGGTCGACGTCGTGCGGGTGGCGCGGGTGGTGCTCACCGCGGGGGAGGGACGGTCGTGGACCTGAACCGGCGCGACCTGCTGCGGCTGCTCGGCGTCGCCGGCCTCGGTGTCGCGAGCGGCGGGATCCTCGGGGGCTGCTCGTCCACCACCGCGGCCGCGCCGGTCCGTGCGGGGGCGGTGTCCCTGGGGCTGTGGACGCACGACCCGGGCTACGCGAGCTACTTCACGCAGGCGGCGACGGACGCCGCCGTCGTCGGCGGCAGCGCGTGGACCTTCGGCGTGGACGTCACGTCCGTCGCGCCGGCCGACATCGTGTCTCGCCTGGTGACGCAGGCGGTCGCGCAGCGGCCGCTGCCGGACCTGGCCGGGCTGGTGATCGACCAGTTCCCGCGCGTCATGCGAGCGGGGATCGCGGAGAACCTGTTCGTCGACCTCACCTCGCTCACGGCGTCCTTGGGCGACCGGCTGCTGAAGACCCAGCCGTACACCGTGGACGGGAAGGTGTACGCGCTGGAGTCGGACAACTCGATCTCGGTGATGTTCTACCGGGCCGACCTCTTCGACGAGCTGGGGATCCCGGCGGACGTCGGGACCTGGGAGGAGCTCCTCGAGGTCGGGGCCGAGGTCGCCGCGGACACCGGGCAGGCCATCGGCATGGTCGCCAACGGCGACAACGGGTCCATCGTCAACGGGTTCACGCAGCTGCTGCTGCAGCGCGGCGGGAACCTCTACGACGCCGACGGGAACCTCGCGGTCCTGTCCGACGAGGCCGTCGAGGTGCTCGAGCTCATGGCCGAGGGCGTCCGGACGGGCGCGTTCGTCGCGCTGGCGGACCCGTACGGCGGCGCCGCCGCGGCGGCCCTCAAGGGGAGCCGGCTCGTCGCGACCGTCATGCCGAACTGGTACGAGGTGTACGGCCTCCAGGCCAACGCCCCCGACCAGGAGGGGCTGTGGCGCGCCCGCACGATCCCGCGGTTCGCGGGCGGCGGGCACGTCGCCTCCACGATGGGCGGCACCGCTTTCGCGGTGCTCAAGGACCAGCCCCGCACCGACGCCGCGACCGACTTCCTGCAGCGGGCCTACCTGTCCGAGGAGGGTCAGCTCGCGCGATACTTCGCCGGCGCGTACATGCCCACCCTGGTGGACCTCTACGACGCTCCCGAGTTCCAGGAGATCACCGACCCGTACCTCGGCGGCCAGCGCGTCTTCGAGGTCTTCTCCGCCGCCGCGGCCGACATGCCGCTCTTCTACCAGTCCGCGGGCGCCTCGGTGCTGCGCGACAGCCTCGGCGGTCCCATCCTGCGCGCCATCAACGGACAGGTCGGTGCCGAGGAGGCGCTGCGGGCCGGGGTGCGCACGTACGAGAGGCAGGTGCAGCAGTGAGCATCCTGACCAGGCCGTCGACGGGGACGGCCACCCGGGACGCCCTGCGCGCCCCCCGACGCGGGAACCGGCGGCAGTGGGCGCCCTACCTCTTCATCTCCCCGTTCTTCCTGCTGTTCACCGTCTTCATGGTGGTGCCGGTCGGCGCGGGGATCTTCCTCAGCCTCACCGACTGGGCCGGCCTGGGCAGTCCCGAGTTCGTGGGGCTGGCGAACTACTCCCGCCTGCTGCGCGACGCGAGCTTCGGCGCCGCTCTCGCGAACACGGCCTTCTACACCGTGTTCGCGATGGTCGTGGTGCTGCCGCTGGCGCTGCTGATCGCGCTGGCCCTCGACGCGAAGGGGCTGCGGCTGCGGGACTTCTTCCGCCTCACGTACTTCATGCCGGTGGTGCTCTCGCCGATCGTCATCGCCCTGATCTTCGGGCTGATCTTCGACGGCGAGTACGGGCTGCTCAACGCCACCCTCGAGGCCCTCTTCGGGTTCGGCGGCGTCTCGTGGCTCACCGACCCGTGGTGGGCGCGCGTCGTCGTGGTGGTGCTGGTGCTGTGGCGCTGGACCGGGTACCTCACGATCTTCTTCCTCGCCGGCCTGCAGAACATCCCGCGCGAGCTGCACGAGGCGGCCGAGCTGGACGGCGCGGGCGTGGTGCGCCGCTTCTTCGCCGTCACGCTGCCGCAGCTCAAGCCGGTGACGGCCTTCATCGCCGTGACCATGCTGGTGAGCACCGCGCAGATCTTCGAGGAGCCGTTCCTGCTCACGCAGGGCGGCCCCGGCGAGGCGACCCTGTCCGTCTCGATGTTCGTCTACCGGGCCGGGTTCCAGCGGCAGGAGCTCGGCTACGCCGCGGCCGCCGGCGTCGTCATGTTCGTCATCGTCTTCGTGCTGGGCCGCATCGGCACCCGGGCGTTCGGCGTCGGGAGGAACCGATGAGCACACCGACCCTCGCGCGGACACCCCGCGCCGACAACCCCGTGGCGGGGCCGGCGGCCCACGCCCCGCGGCGCTTCCCCCCGGGCCGCGTCGCGCTGTACGCGGTGCTCGGCCTGCTGACCGTGGTCTACGTGGCGCCGCTGCTGTGGGCCCTGTCCTCGTCGTTCAAGGACCGCAGCGACATCTTCGCTTTCCCGCCCGCGCTGATCCCGGACCCGGCGACGCTCGACAGCTACGCGAACCTGCTCGCCACGCAGCCGTTCTGGCGGTGGATGCTGATGAGCACCGTCGTGGCCGCCGTCAGCACCGTCGCCACCGTCTTCCTGTGCTCCCTGGCGGGCTTCGGGTTCGCCAAGTACGAGTTCCGCGGCAAGCGGGTGCTGTTCGACGTGATGTTCTCGTCGCTGGCCATCCCGTTCGCGGTGATCGTCGTCCCGCTGTTCGTCCTCGTCGCGAAGCTGGGGCTGGCGAACCCGTTCTTCGCGCTCGTCGTGCCCTGGGTGGCGCCGGCGTTCGGGATCTTCATGATGCGCCAGTACACCGAGCAGTCGGTGCCCGACGAGCTCCTCGACGCGGCCCGCATCGACGGGTGCTCCGAGCTGCGGACGTTCGTGTCCGTCGTCATGCCGCTGCTGCGGCCGGCGATCGGGGCGCTCGCGGTGTGGAGCTTCCTCAACTCGTACAACACGCTGCTGTGGCCCCTGGTGATCATCGCCGAGCCCGAGTTCTACACGCTGCCGCTCGGGCTGCAGGCGCTTTTCGGCGCCGAGGGGCGGCAGTACGACCTGGTGATGGCGGGGTCGGTGCTCGCCGCCGTCCCCGCGCTGATCGTGTTCTTCGTGCTGCGCAAGCAGCTCGTCAACGGCCTGACCGCAGGGGCGGTGAAGGGATGAGCGAGATGACGGAACCCCGGATGGTGACGGACCGGTCGGTGCCGGGCACTATGACCGCCGCCGGCGCGGCCGTGCCCGCGCACCTGCCCCGACGGCTGGCGATCACGCTGTGGGACTTCTCCTGGTACGTGCGCACCGGGCCGGGGGAGCCCTTCGAGGACCTCGACGCGGCGTTCGCCCGCGCCGCGGAACTCGGGTACAACGCGGTCCGGGTCTGCGCGATGCCGTTCCTGCTGTTCCGCTCCGGCCTGGGCACGACGGCGCTGCGGCTGGGGCCGATCGGCGGGGGCTACGCGTCGCGGGTGCGCTGGTACGACGTGCGCGAGCCGACGACGATCGACGCCCGCGCGCACCTGCTGGAGCTGTTCCGCGGCGCGGAGCGGCACGGCATGACGGTGATCGCGTCGTCGTGGGAGTACCAGCAGAGCCCGGCGTTCGCGGCCGACCGCGCCTGGTACGACGCCCTCCGGGCCGTGGATCCCGAGGACCGTCTCACCGTGCTCGGCGAGGCGATGGCCGACCTCGTGGACCTGCTGCGGGACGAAGGGCTCGACCACGTGCTGGCGTACGTCGAGCCGCACAACGAGGTCCAGGCCGGGCACCTCACCGCCGGGTTGCCCGGCGTCGAGGACCCGGTGGTGGAGCTGCGCGACCGTCTCGAGCGCGGCATCGCCGCGTTCTCCGCGCGGCACCCCGACGTGCTCTGCGGCCCGAACTACGCCGCCGTCCCGGTCACCGCGATGCGGGGGCTGCCGCGCAACGCCCAGGTGCTCGGCGTCCACCCGTACGTCTACGGCGTCCTGGACGACCTGGTGCACGAGTTCGCGCTGCGCGGCGACCCCGCCGACTTCCCGCAGGCGCGGGCCGACGCCGAGCTGCTGCGGCCGGGCGCGCCGCGGCTCGGCGAGTGGGCGCCGCCGGCGGACGAGGAGTGGAAGCGTCGCGCGTCGATCGTCGGGCACGCGGAGATCTACGTGCACGACTGGTGCGACCCGCAGGCCGTGGACCGGTGGCTCTACGAGCGGTACGGCGCGCACCGCGTCGCGATGGCCGAGCGGCTGCGGGAGTGGATCGGCGTCGCCGCGGACCACGCCGCACGGCTCGGGATCCCGCTCGTGCTCGGCGAGGGCTGGGTGGGCTACACCCCGCGCGACACCCGGTTCGAGGAGGGACCGGTCGGGGCGCAGATCTGCCGCGACGCCGTGCGGCACGCGGCCGACGTGGGCGCGTGGGGCTCCGTCGTGTGCTCCAACGCGGCGCCGCAGCACGCCATGTGGCTCGACGCCGACCTGCAGCGCGAGTGCACCGCCGTCATCCGCGGCGAGCCTGCCTAGGGTGATCGCATGGCCGACGCGAACGACCCGTACGAGCTCGTCCCCACCGCCCCGGACGTCGAGGCCTACGTGCGGCTGCGTCGGGACTCGGGGCTGAGCCCGAAGACGCCCGAGCAGGCGGGGTACGCCCTCGCGAACAGCTGGGCGTTCGTCCACGTGCGGCACCGGCCGACCGGCGAGGTCGTCGCGATGGGGCGCGTGCTCGGCGACGGCGGCTGGTACTTCCACGTCGCCGACATGGCGACCCTGCCCGGTCACCAGCGGCAGGGCCTGGGGCGGCGGGTGCTCGGATGGTTGCTCGACCAGATCGCCGAGCGGGCGCCCGCCGACCCGTACGTCACCCTCATGGCGGACGCGCCCGGCCGTCCGCTCTACCGCAGCATGGGCTTCGTCGAGTCCGCGCCGCACAGCCTCGGGATGGTCCTGGCCGACCGGCCCTGAGTCCTCGGGCTGCCGGGTACGTCCCGGCGCGAGAGCATCGGACGATGGCGACCGACGGCGACATCCAGAAGACCATCAGCGACCTCATCGCCCGCGAGCGCGACCTGCGGGAACGACTCGGTAAGGGCGAGATCGACGCGAGCACCGAGCACGAGGAGCTCGCCGCGACGGAGACCCGGCTCGACCAGTGCTGGGACCTGCTGCGCCAGCGGCAGGCGGCGCGGGAGTTCGGCGGCGACCCGGACCAGGCGAAGGTCCGCCCCGCGGAGGTCGTGGAGCGCTACCGCGGGTAGAGCCGGGGGCGGGAACGTGGGGCCGGTGCGTCGAGAGCTCGATGCCCGTCCGAGGGCGCGCCCGTCACGCCTCCGCGGCCTCGAGCCGGCCCGACGCGACGGCGTCCAGGAAGGCGGCGTAGTCGCGGTCGTTCTGGTCCGCGTAGTCCGCGGCGAAGTCCGCGACCGCCCGGTCGAAGACGTCGCCGTGGCCGAGGTAGGCGGCGATCGCGACGCGGTCGCCGGAGCGGGCGTGCGCCCGCGCGAGCGCCTCTCCGCAGAGCCGGGCGTAGGCGCGCGCGCCCGCGGCGTCCATCGCCTCGACGTCCACCCCGCCCTTCCAGTCGTAGAGCTGGCGGAGGTAGTAGTCGCGGACCACGCCGTCGACGCCGGCGACGCGCTGCCAGCCGAGGAAGACGTCGCCGGCCGCCTGCATGAGCCGCTGCCCGCGCACCACCCGCTCGCCGTGGTTGTCGTACCGGCTCGGCGGCAGGAAGCGCTCCAGCACCGAACGCTCCGCCTGCTTGGCCTGCAGGACGAGGGTGTCCGTCTCGTCGCGGCCCCGCAGCAGCACCACCCACGCGCGCGTGCCGACGCTGCCGACGCCCACGACCTTGCGCGCCATGTGCACGTAGGAGAACTCCGCCATCGGGTGCCGCTCGGGCTGGAGCGTCGAGACGTACGACGCGATCAGGCGCCGCATCCAGTCCTCCGCCCGCTCCCGGTCGCGCGCGAGGGGTACGAGGTCCTCGACGGGGACGACGAGCGGCGGGCTGGCCGCGAACCGCGGCTCGCCGCCGACCACCTCGACGAGCTTGGCGGTCGCGCGCGTGCTGTCCTTCGTCCGGGCCTTCGCGAGGTCGGCCTCCAGCCGGTCGACCTGCTTGCGGCCGACCCGCTTCGCGCGGTGCTCGGCCTCCACCCAGGCCACGACACGGTCCGTGTCGAGCCGGTCGTACCACCCCTCGAGCACGCCCGACTCCCCCAGCCGCAGCATGCGCTCGCGGTAGGCCCGCACGACGGCGAGGTCGATGTCGCGACGCTGGTCGGCGTCGAACCCGCGGTGTCGGCCCGCCACCTCGACGCTGGCAGCCAGCCGCTTGACGTCCCACTCCCACGGGCCGGGGAGCGTCTCGTCGAAGTCGTTGATGTCGAACACCATCGCCCGTTCCGGCGTGCCGAAGACGCCGAAGTTCGACAGGTGCGCGTCGCCGCAGACCTGCGTGACGATCCCCGACACGGGGGTGCGGGCCAGGTCGGTCGCCATGAGGAGGGCCGCGCCCCGGTAGAAGGTGAACGGCGAGACCATCATCCGCCGGTGCCGGATCGGCACCAGCCCCGGTACCCGGGTGGTCTCCTGCTCCTCGAGCAGGGCGATCGGGTCGGGGCGGTCCGGCGGGGGCGTCCATCCCGCGTGGGACGACCTCGGGACGCGGCGGCGGGCGCTCCTGCCGTGCTCTGCGCGGCGCGCGAACTCGGTGGGCGGGGGCGGCGGCTCGGTGACCCCGGCCGTGCTCGCGCCCGTGTCCCGTCGGATACTCATGGGGCCACCTCCGCCACCTGGTCGGTCCTGGCCGCGTCCGCGCCGTGAGGAGCCGGGTTTCCAGCGTCACGCTGCCACCGAGCGCCCGCAGGACGAACGAGGGCGAAAGCGTGCCCGGGCCAGGAGGGCGGCAGCGAACGGCGCGTCGTGGCACCCCGGCGGGCGCGGGAGGACAGTGGGACGGGCACGCCCCCTTCACCCCGAGAGAGGTGCACACCGATGAAGAAGCTCCCCCGTCCGGCCACCACGAAGAACCCGCCCGAGCAGTTCACCGGCGACGTCTGGCTCGACCCGATCGCCACGCCGCAGGAGGCCGACCAGCGGATGGTCGTGGCGCTCGTGCGGTTCGCGCCCGCGGCGCGCACCGCGTGGCACTCGCACGCCCGCGGGCAGACGCTGCACGTCGTGTCCGGCGTGGCGCTCGTCGGCACGCGCGACGGTGTCGTCGCCGAGGTCCGGCCCGGCGAGACGGTGTACTGCCCGCCGGGGGAGGAGCACTGGCACGGCGCGTCGCCGGACGACTTCATGGAGCACCTGGCGATGCTCGAGAACGCCGACGACCCGGCGACCACGACCACGTGGCTCGAGCACGTCACGGACGAGGAGTACGCCGCCGCACCGTGGCTCGACGTCTGAGCGGCCCCTCAGATCAGCAGCGGCGCCAGGCCGAAGCCGATGGCGACGGCGGACGCGACGGCCACCAGCCCCGGCACCATGAACGAGTGGTTGAACAGGTACTTCCCGATGCGGGTGGTGCCCGTGTCGTCGAGCTCGATGGCGGCGACCACCGTGGTGTAGGTCGGCAGCAGGAACAGGCCGGTGACGGCGGGGAACGACGCGACCATCGTCGTCGCCGCCACGCCCATGCCGGCGGCCACGGGCATGAGGGCGATCGTCGTCGCCGCCTGCGAGTACAGCAGCGCGGACGCGAGCAGGAGCACGACGGCGAGCATCCACGGGTAGCGCTGGATGATGTCGCCGCCCAGCTCCTCGATCTCGGCGGTGTGGCCCTGCACGAACGTGTTGCCCAGCCACGCGACGCCGATGATGCAGACGGCGGCGCTCATGCCGCTGCGGAACGTCTGCTGCGTGATGACGGTGCTGACGTCGATCTTGCAGAGCAGGGCGATGAGCAGGCCCGCCAGCAGCATGAACGTCATGATGGCGCCGCTGCGCGTGATGGTCGGGTCCTCGATCAGCCCGACCGAGTCGGACACGGCCGTGGAGTAGAGCACGACGACGAGCAGCGCCGCCGCGAAGACGACCAGCGACAGCAGCGCCCGCGGCTTCGCGACGAACTCGGTGCGCTCGCGCCGCTTCACCAGCCCCTTCGCGAGCCGCTCCTGGTACACCGGGTCGTCCTGCAGCTCGACGCCCTGCCGGGACGCGACGACGGCGCCGACCATGCAGCCCACCAGCGTGGACACCCCCGCCACCGTGAGCAGGGTGAGGTAGTCGACGCCCAGCGGCTCGACGACGGCGGCCATCGCCACCACCGCCGCGGAGATGGGTGACGCCGCGATCGCCATCTGCGACGCCACCACCGCGATGGACAGCGGCCGCGACGGCCGCACGTTCGACTCCTTCGCCACCTCCGCGATCACCGGGAGCGTGGAGAAGGCGACCTGACCGGTGCCGGAGAACACCGTCATGACGTAGGTGACGAGCGGCGCGAGGAAGGTGATGCTGCGCGGGCGGGCGCGCAGCAGCACCTCCGTCTTCGCCACGAGGTAGTCCAGCCCGCCGGCGGCCTGCATCGCGGCGATGGCCGCGATGACGCACATGATGATGCCCAGCACGTCCCAGGGGACGCCCGTCGCCGGGTCGACCTCGAGCCCGAGCAGACCGAGGACGATGACGCCGGCGCCGCCCGCCAGCCCGATCCCGATCCCGCCGAGGCGCGCGCCGATGAAGACGAAGACCAGGACGACGGCGAACTGGAGGAGGATCACCGGGCGGCCTCACCCTCCTCGTCGGGGGCGTCGTCGTGCTCGTGCTCCGGGTCGGACGGCGCGCCCGTCGCGTCGTCGGACTCCACGACGCGCGAGGAGTCGCCCTCCTCGCCCAGCGGCGGGATGCCGCGCTCGTCCGGCGCGTAGAAGCGGCCGCTGTAGCGCGGGTGCAGGAAGTTCTCGGTGGTGAGGATCGAGTCGACCTCCTCGGCGGTGAGCAGGCCCCGCGCGACGACGACGTCGCGCACCGAGGCGCCGGTGCGGGCGGCCTCCTTGCCGACGAGGTCGCCGTTGTGGTGCCCGATCACCTCGTTGAGGTACGTGACGATGCCGATGGAGCCGAGCACGTGCTGGCGCATCACGTCGGCGTTGGCCGTGATCCCCACGACGCACTTGGTGCGCAGCGCGTCGCACGCGTTGGTGAGCAGCCGGATCGACTCGAACACGGACTCCGCCAGGACGGGCTCCATGACGTTGAGCTGGAGCTGCCCGGCCTCGGCGGCGTGCGTGATGGTGACGTCGTTGCCCATCACCTTGAAGCACACCTGGTTGACCACCTCGGGGATCACCGGGTTCACCTTGGCCGGCATGATCGACGAGCCGGCCTGCAGCTCGGGCAGGTTGATCTCGTTGAGCCCTGCGCGCGGCCCGGAGGACAGCAGGCGCAGGTCGTTGCAGATCTTCGACAGCTTGGCCGCGAGCCGCTTCACCGCGGAGTGCACGGCCAGGTACGCGCCGTTGTCGTACGTGGCCTCGACGAGGTTCTCCGCCGGCACGGTGCCGAGACCGCTGACCTCCGCGAGCCGCCGCGCCGCGACCTTCGGGTAGCCGGGCGGGGTGTTGAGGCCCGTGCCGATCGCCGTCGCGCCCAGGTTCACCTCGAGCAGCAGGTCGGCCGCGTTCCGCAGGCGCTTGACCTCCTCGGCGACGTTCACCGAGAACCCGGCGAACTCCTGCCCCAGGCTCATCGGCACCGCGTCCTGCAGCTGGGTGCGGCCCATCTTCGGCAGGTCCGCGAACTCCGACGCCTTCTCGTCGAACGCCCGCGACAGCCGCCGCACGGCCACCACGAGCGACTCGGTCAGGGCGTGGACGGCCAGGCGGAACCCGGTGGGGTAGGCGTCGTTCGTGGACTGGGACTTGTTGACGTGGTCGTTCGGGTTGATGACGTCGTAGCGGCCCTTGGGGAAGCCGGACAGCTCCAGCGCGAGGTTCGCGACGACCTCGTTGGTGTTCATGTTGACGCTGGTGCCCGCGCCGCCCTGGAACACGTCGATCGGGAACTGGTCCATGCACCTGCCCTTGACCAGCACCTCGTCGCACGCGCCGATGATGGCGTCCGCGACGTCCCGCTGGATGGCGCGCAGCTCCCGGTTCGCGAGCGCCGCCGCCTTCTTCACCATCACCATGCCGCGGATCATCTCGGGCACGTCGTTGATGGTCGTTCCCGAGATGGGGAAGTTCTCGATCGCCCGGACGGTGTGGATCCCGTAGTACGCCTGCGCAGGGACCTCCTTCGGTCCGAGCAGGTCTTCCTCGACGCGCACGTCAGCCGTGGGTTCAGCCATGGGGCAGACGCTAGCAACGGGGGCAGCCCGACGCCGCGCCAGTGCCGCCGTCCCCGCGCAGAATGGCCGGAGGAGCGCCGGAGCGAAGGAGTCGCCATGACCTACCAGATCGGCTACATCGTCGGGAGCCTCGCCCAGGGATCGATCAACCGCACGCTGTCGCGGGCGCTCGTCCGCCTGGCCCCCGCGGACCTCGAGTTCACGGAGATCCCCATCGGGGGCCTCCCGCTCTACAGCTGGGACTACGACGCCGACTACCCGCCCGAGGGCCGGGCCTTCAAGGCGGCGGTCGAGGCGTCGGACGGGCTGCTCGTCGTGTCGCCGGAGTACAACCGCTCGATCCCGGGCGCGCTGAAGAACGCCATCGACTGGGGCTCCCGCCCGTGGGGGCAGAACTCCTTCGCGCGCAAGCCCGTCGGCATCATCGGAGCCTCCCCGGGCGGGATCGGCACCGCCGTCATGCAGTCGTCGATGCGTGCCGTCCTCAGCTTCCTCGACGCGCCGCAGCTCAACTCCCCGGAGGCGTACATCACCTACGTCGCCGACGACTTCGGCCCCGACGGCGAGGTGACGAACGAGAGCACCGCGGGCTTCCTGCGGCACTACATGGACGAGTACTGCGCGTTCGTGCAGCGCGTGCTCGCCGTCACCGCGCCCGGGCACATCGGCGACAGCGACCCGGCGTCGGCCAAGTAGCCGGTCGAGCACGTCCCCCCGCGCGGGGGGACGGGATCTCCCCCGCTCGGCGGTGGTGGGCGGGGCGGCCCAGCGGCCATGATCGTCGCCATGGCCTCGACCGTCGCCCCGACGCACGCTCCCCGGCCCGCCCGCGCGTGGGTCGCCCCCGCGCCGATGGCCGCGCTGCTCGGCCTCTTCCTCCTGGCGTCGCCGCTGCAGGTGGAGGACGCGCCGCTCGCCGTCGAGCAGCCGGACGGCACCTGGGACATCCCCGCGGGGACGCCGTACCTGGTGAACACGTCCTGGCCGGAGAGCGGGTACTTCCTGTGGTTCGTGGCCTGGGCCGCCGGCCTGAGCTGCGTGACCGCCGTCCTCGTCTGCCGCCGTCGCCCCGTCCTCGCCACGCTCCTGGCGGCCTGGCCGTTCGTGACGATCCCGCTGCTGGGGACGTTCGTGTGGGGGTGGTGGCTCGCCCTGCTGATGATCACGTGCCTGGTGGTCCAGGACTCGTGGCGCCGCGCCGTCGTGCCGCTCGTGGCCACCCTCGCCGGCGCCTGGCTCTACGCGCTCACCAACGTGCCCGCGGCGCTCCCGATCGGCCCGGTGAACGCCGGCAGCTACGACGGCGCGCCCTCGCCCGCGGCGGGGGCGATCTACACGGTGGCCGTCGGGCTCGTCGTCGGGGTCGCCGCCGTCGTCCGGGTGGTGCGCGCGTCGTCGCGGCGCTCGCGGGCGGCGGCCGCGACCGAGCGGCACGCGCTGGAGGTGGAGTCCGTCGCCGTCGAGCGCGCGCGCCTCGCCCGCGACCTGCACGACGTCGTCGCGCACCACGTGTCGCTCGTGGCCGTGCGGGCGGAGTCGGCCCCCTACACGTACCCGGACCTGGGCGACGACGCCCGCCGCGTGCTCGCCGACATCGCCGGGGACGCACGCCAGGCGCTCGGCGAGCTGCGCCAGGTGCTCGCCGTGCTGCAGCGCACCGACGGCGGCACCCGGGCGCCGCAGCCGACGGCCTGCGACATCGCGGGCCTCGTCGAGCAGGCCCGGGCCGCGGGCCAGGACGTCACGCTGACCGGGGAGTGCGAGGACGTGCCCGCCGCGCAGGGCTACGTGCTCTACCGGGCCGCGCAGGAGGCGCTGACGAACGCCCGGCGTCACGCGCCCGGCGCGCCGACGACGATCACGCTCGCGCTCGTGTCGGACGTCGCCGGGCTGCGGGTCACCAACCCGGTCGACCACCCGGCAGGGCCGGGCGACGTCGTGCCCGGGGGCGGGCTGATCGGCATGCGGGAGCGGGTCGAGGCGCTCGGCGGCGTCGTGACGGCGGAGCGGGAGGGGGCGGCGTTCGTGCTCGTCGTCAGCCTGCCGGTCGGTCCGCGCGAGCCGTCCCCTGCCGTCCCGCGCGACGCGGCGGGCGTCTCATGACCCGGGTCGTCGTCGCCGACGACCAGCCGGTCGTGCTGCACGGGTTCGCCGCGATCCTCGGCTCCGCCCCCGACCTGGAGATCGTGGGGACGGTGGGCGACGGGGGCGCACTGCTCGACGTCGTCGCCCGCACCGAGCCGGACGTGGCGGTCGTCGACGTCCGGATGCCGGTGCTGGACGGCATCGCCGCGACCGCCCGGATCGCGGTCGACCACCCCGGCACCCGCGTGCTGGTCCTCACGACCTTCGACCTCGACGAGTACGTGTACTACGCCCTGCGGTCCGGGGCGAGCGGGTTCCTGCTCAAGGACGTCACGGCGGAGCGGCTCATCGAGGGCGTCCGCCTCGTCGCGGACGGGTCGATGCTGCTCGGGCCCCAGGTCACACGCCGGCTGGTGGACGACTTCGCGCACCGGGCCGCGGCGCCCCGCCGTGAGGTGCCCGGGCTGGGCTCCCTCACGCCGCGGGAGCACGACGTCCTGCTCGCCGTCGCGCGCGGCCTGTCGAACGCGGAGATCGCCGACGCCCTGTTCATCGGGGAGCAGACCGTCAAGTCGTACGTGTCGGAGGTGCTGCGCAAGCTCGGGCGCCGCGACCGCGTGCAGCTCGTCATCGCGGCGTACGAGAGCGGTCTGGTCGGGCGGTCGTGAGAGGCTGGCGTCGTGCGCGCGGACGTGTGGCTGTGGGCGGTGCGGCTCTTCAAGAGCCGGTCGTCGTCGGCCGCCCTGCTCCGGTCGGGGCGGGTGCGGGTGAACGGCACGGTGGCCAAGCCGTCGACGTCCGTCACCGTGGGCGACACCGTCACCTGGCGTGACCCGCTCCGCGACCGCAAGGTCGTCGTCGTCGAGCTGCTGCCCAAGCGGGTGGGCGCCCCGTTGGCGGTCAAGGCGTACCGCGACGAGAGCCCGCCGATGCCTACCCGCCAGGAGCGCGAGGCCGTCGGCGTCCGCGACCGCGGCGCAGGCCGGCCCACCAAGCGCGAGCGCCGCGAGATCGACCGCCTGCGCGGCGGCCACCGCTGACCCCCGACCTGTCAGGACCACGTGCACATCTTCATGTTCCTGGCCCTGACCGGTCGGCGGGTGGGCCCGGTAGCGTGCGGGAGATGACCAGCTCCCCTGACCACGACGACCACGCCGACCGCATCGCCGCGCTCCTGCGCGAGCACCCCGTCTGGGACGGGCACAACGACCTGCCGTGGGAGGCCCGCGACCAGGTCGCGTACGACTGGGCGCGGCTGGACGTCGAGGCCGGCACCGAGGGCCGCACGCACACCGACGTGCCGCGGCTGCGGGCCGGGGGAGTGGGCGCCCAGTTCTGGTCCGTCTACGTGCCGTCGAACCTGCCCGGCAGCGCGGCGGTCACGGCGACGCTCGAGCAGATCGACGCGGTGCACCGGATGGTCGCGCGCTGGCCGGAGCACTTCCGCCTCGCGACGAGCGCCGACGACGTCGTGGCCGCGTGGGCGGAGGGCCGCATCGCGTCGCTCATGGGCGCGGAGGGCGGGCAGTCCATCGACTCGTCGATGGGCGCGCTCCGCATGCTGTACGAGCTGGGCGTGCGCTACATGACGCTCACGCACAACCACCACAACCCGTGGGCGGAGTCCGCCACCGACGACCGGCCCGCGGACGGGCGCTTCGATCCGGGCCGGTTCGAGAACGCGGGCCTGACGCCGTTCGGCCGCGAGGTGGTGCGCGAGATGAACCGGCTGGGCATGCTCGTCGACCTGTCGCACGTCTCGGCGGGCACGATGCGCGCCGCCCTGGACGTCTCCGAGGCCCCGGTGATCTTCTCGCACAGCTCCGCGCGCGCCGTCTGCGACGTCCCGCGCAACGTGCCCGACGACGTGCTCGCGCGCCTCGCGGACAACGGGGGCGTGTGCATGGTGACGTTCGTGCCGAGCTTCGTCACCCCGGCCATCGGCGAGTGGCGGGCGCAGGCCGGTGAGGCCGCGCGGGCCGCCGGTATCGCGCCGAACGACTACGCCGAGTTCGACCGGTTCTCCACCGCCTGGGCCGAGACGCACCCCAAGCCGCCGACGACGCTCGACGACGTCGTCGCGCACGTCGAGCACGTGCGCGAGGTCGCGGGCGCGGCGCACGTCGGCCTGGGCGGCGACTACGACGGCGCCGGCGGCTTCGCGGACGAGCTGCGCGACGTCTCCGGCTACCCGGCCCTGCTGGCGGCGCTGGCGGACCGCGGCTGGTCGGACGCCGACCTCGGCGCGCTCACCAGCGGCAACGTGCTGCGCACGCTGCGCGGGGCGGAGGACGTCGCGGCCCGGCTGCGGGCGGAGCGGGAGCCCAGCGTGGCGCGCCTCGAGGACCTCGACGGCGGCTCCTGACGGTTGCCCGCGACGGCTGCCCGGCCGAGGGGGTGCCGAAGGGCTAGCGTGAGGCCATGACCGGCGCGCCCGTGCGGGTGTTCCTCGTCGACGACCACGAGGTGGTGCGCCGCGGCGTCGCCGACCTGCTCGGCATGGAGGCCGACCTCGAGGTCGTCGGCACCGCCGGGACGGCGGCCGAGGCCCTCGCGCGGGTCCCTGCCGTGCGGCCGGACGTCGTCGTCCTCGACGTGCGCCTGCCCGACGGCGACGGGGTCACCGTCTGCCGGGAGCTGCGGTCGCGCACCGACGTGGCGGTCCTCATGCTCACGTCGTTCGACGACGACCAGTCGCTCTTCGACGCGATCCTCGCCGGGGCGTCCGGCTACGTGCTCAAGCAGGTGCGCGGCACCGACCTGGTCGCGGGCATCCGGACCGTGGCGGCGGGCGGCTCCATGCTGGACCCGCGGGCCACGGGCCGGGTGATGGCGCGGCTGCGTGAGAAGACCGAGGCCGACGACCCTCTCGGCGAGCTCACCCCCCAGGAACGGCGCATCCTGGTCCTCATCGGCGAGGGCATGACGAACCGGCAGATCGGCGCCGAGCTGTTCGTCGCCGAGAAGACGGTGAAGAACTACGTGTCCAGCCTCCTGGCGAAGCTGGGCCTCGAGCGCCGGGTGCAGGCGGCGGTCCTCGCGGCGCGGCTCGATCAGCTCGGCCAGCCGGACGACTCCGAGAGACCGTCCGCCTCCTGACCCGGGGCGGCGACGCTGCTGCGACCGGGCACGAGGGGTACCCGCCAGCGCAGCGCCGTGCCGCCGGCCCGGCCCGGCTGCACCTCGAACGACCCGCCGAGCTCCGACGCGCGGCGGGAGAGGTTCGCGAGCCCGCTGCGAGGCGCGTCGGCGGCGATCCCGACGCCGTCGTCGACGACCGTCAGGAGGAGGTCGCCGTCGGCGCGCAGCCCGACCCGCACCCGCGTGGCGCGCGCGTGCCGCGCCGCGTTCGACAGGCTCTCCCGCAGCACGGCCACGAGGTGCGCCGCAACGGTGGACGGCACCTGGGCGTCGATCGGCCCCTCGAACCGGACGGTCGGGGCGAAGCCGAGCGCGTGGGTCGCGGCGTCGGCCTCCGCCAGGAGGAGCGAGCGTGTGCCGACCCGGTGCGGGAGGTCGCCGCCCGGGTCGCGCAGCCCGCGGATCGTGGTGCGGATCAGGTCGATCGTCTCGTCGATCTGGTCGATCGCCGACCCGACCCGGCCGGCCGTCTCCCGGATCTCCTCCGGGTCCAGCGGGCCGGGGGCGGCGAGGCGGCGGTCGACGGTCTGCAGGGAGAGCCCGGTCGCGTACAGGCGCTGGACCGCCAGGTCGTGCAGGTCGCGCGCGATGCGGTCGCGGTCGCGCACCACGGCGAGCCGGGCCGCGTCCGCGCGCCGCTCGGCCAGCTCGAGCGCGACGGCTGCCTGGTTCGCGAACGCCCCCAGCGCCTCGACGACGACGGTCGGGAAGGGGTCGGCGCCGCGCACGCGCCCGACGACGAGGACGCCGCGCGCCCGTCGCCCGCGGCCCACGAGGGGGAAGGCGGCGACCGGGCCGAGCGTGCCGTCCGGGTGCAGGGCGACGTCGGCGCGGTCGTCGGTGGTGGCGTCGGCGGTGACGACGGGCCGCCCGTCGACGAACGCCATCGCGCTGAACGAGCGCGGCGGGCTCAGCACCTGTCCGCGCAGGCTCTCCGCCCGGATCCCGACCGCCGAGCGGACCACGAGGGCGGGGAGCTCCCGGGCCGGGTCGTCGTCCACCGGCACGGCGATCCCGGCCGTGTCGGCTGCGGACACGCTGATCGCCTCTGCCGCGACGAGGTCGAGCACGCTGTCCGGGTCCTCGCCCGACAGCAGGCGCCGCGCGATCTCGTCGTCGGCCCGCAGCCACCGCTCCCGCAGCCGCGTCTCCTCGTAGAGGCGCGCGTTCTCGACGGCGAAGCTCGCGGCGGTCGCGAATCCCTCCAGGAGCCGCTGGTCGTCCTCGGTGAACTGCCCGCCGCCGTGCTTCTCGGTGAGGTAGAGGTTGCCGAACGGCTCCCCGTGCACCTGGAGCGGCACGCCGAGGAAGCTGCGCATGGGCGGGTGGTGCGGCGGGAACCCGACCGAGCGCGGGTCCGCCGCGATCTCCGGGAGCCGCAGCGGGACGGGGTGCCGGATGAGCTCGCCGAGGAGGCCGTGCCCCGTCGGGTACGGCCCGACGGCGCGGATCTCCTCCTCGGACATGCCGACGGTGAGGAACCGGGCGATCCGCCCCGCGTCCCCGAGCACGCCGAGGGCGGCGTAGCGGGCGTCGACGACCGCGGCGGCGGCCTGCACCACCCGGTGCAGCGTCGTCTCCAGCTCGAGACCGCGCCCGACGGACACGACGGCGTCCAGAAGGACGTCCATGTCCCGCTCCCGGCGACCCTGCCGCGGACTCACGGCACACAGGGTAGGAGCACTGCCAGTTGCACGCGCGTTGTCCCGGTCGTCCGGATCGGGACCATCGGCCGGGCCGTCGGGGCGTTCGGCACTGCCGGACGCCCCGACGCGCGTGGCCCACTGGTGCGGTCGGAGGGGGACGCCATGGCGATCAGCAGCGTGGACGGACTGGTCCGGGACGTCGTCGTGGGTGTCGACGGCTCGGAGGGCGGCTACCACGCGATGGCGTGGGCGGCCGGCGAGGCCGTGCGCCTGGCGGCTCGGCTCGTCGTCGTGCACGCCTACGCCCAGCCGGTCGGCGTCGGGCTGGTGGCGGCACGCGGGCCGGACCCGAGGGTCGAGGCAGAGGCGCTGGTCGCCCGGGCCCGGGTCAGGTACGAGCGCACCGCACCGGCGCGGACGACCGGCGCGGCGCCCGGCGGGGTCGAGCTCGTGGCCGTGCGCGGCGACGCCTGCGCCGTCCTCGTGCAGCACGCCCGCCGCGGCGCCGTCGTGGTGGTGGGGCGCCGGGGCGTCGGCACGTTCGACCGCGTCCCCATGGGCTCGATCTCGTCCACCGTGGCGGCGCTGGCTCCCGGCACGGTGGTCGTCGTGCCGCGGGCCGCCCGCGCCCTGGAGCCGCGCCGCGTCGTCGTCGCCGTCGACCCCCGTGAGTCCTCCGACCGGGTGCTCGAGGCAGGGTTCGACGAGGCCGACCGCGCCGGCGTGGCGCTCACGGCGGCGCACTCCGCCGACGAGGGGATGTTCGCGGGCGTCACCGACGGCGACCTGGCGTGGCTGGAGCGGCTGCGGGCCGAGGCGCGGGCCGACCTCGAGGCCCGGGTCGCGCGGTGGGGGGAGAAGTACCCCGCCGTCGACTGGACGGTCGAGACGCGCGGCGGCGTCGCGCCGGGCGCGCTGCTCGCCGCGCTGCGGTCGGACGACCTGGTGGTGACCAGCGGTCGCGCCGCCTCGCTGCAGGTCGGCCGCGCGCGCGGCGGGACCGACCGGATCGTGCGCCACGCGCCGTGCGCCGTGGCGGTGGTGCACGACTAGCTTGCCGCCGCGCGCCCGTCGACTCCCCCGGCGGGCCGCGGCGGCAGGAACCCGAGCGGCCGGGGGAGGTACGGGGTCCCGGGCGCTCAGGCGCTGAGGGAACGCTGCGACCAGCTGGTGCCGAGCGCGCGCAGGACGTCGCTCGGGTCGCGCCGTGTCGCGTCGGTGTATGCGCGCAGGGACATCACCGACGCGGTGAGCATGGTGGTGATCACCTCGCGCGCGAGGCGGGGGTCGACGCTCGCCTCGTCGAGCAGCTCCTGCACGACGCGCGAGCGGATGCCGAGGTCGGGCTCCGAGCACGCCGTGAGCAGGGCGATCGTCAGCGAGCCGGCGTCCGTGCCGGGGGTGCCTTCGCCGGCACCGGTGCTGTCAGTACCCATGGCGTCCCCCTCCGCGGCCCGACGGGTTCCGGTCTACCGCACGGGACGACGTCGCGCACCCCGGACGGGCTTGCGGCGCGCCGAGGGCAGGCGCAAGGATGCGCGCGATGATCCCCTCGCCCGCGCAGCGCCGACGTGCCGCGCCGCACCTGCTGCCCGCCCTCCTCGGCGTCGGCCTGACCGGCGCCCTCCTGCTGGCCGGGCCGGTCGCCGTCGCCGACGAAGGGCTCACGGAGGAGTCGCACAGCCGGTACGTGCTGCGGGCGAAGGACACCGAGCTGCGGGCCACGACGACCACCACCATCGGCAACGTCACGCCCGACCGCGGGCTGACGTACTACTACTTCACGAGCTACTCGATCGCCGTGCCGGCCGGCGCCGAGGACGTGCGCGCGACGAGCGGTGGCGCCGCCCTGCCGGTGCGGCTCGAGGCGACCGAGGACCCGAGCACCCGGTACGCCGTGGCGACGTTCGCGCCGCTGCGGTACGGACAGACGCGCACCATCGAGTGGAGCTTCGTCGTCCCGGGCGAGCCCGTGCGCTCGAAGGACTACACGCGCGTGGGAGACGGCTTCGCGACGTTCGCGGCGTCGGGCGTGGGGGACGTCGGCCGGACCACGGTCGAGGTGGTGCTGCCGGCGTCGATGACGTTCGACGCGACGTCCGACGCGTTCCGGTCGGAGCGGGACGGGAAGACCGTCACGTACACGGCGACGGAGAACACGGACAAGGACGGCATCTGGGCGGTCGTGTCGGCGCGCGACCCGAAGAAGGCGGACGAGAAGGACGTCGAGGTGGGCGGCACGACGCTCACCCTGCAGAGCTTCCCGGGCGACGAGAAGTGGACCGGCTTCGTGGCGAAGCGGCTGCGGCAGGGCCTGCCGGTGCTGGAGGACCTCGTCGGGCGGCCGTGGCCCGGCGGGCTCGACACGATCCGCGAGGACGTGTCGCCCAAGGTGCTGGGGTACGCGTGGTTCGACCCGGACAAGGACGAGATCGTCATCCCGGAGGACCTCGACTCCGCGACGCTCTACCACGAGCTCGGGCACGCCTGGCTGAACCCGGACCGCCTCACGGAGCGGTGGCTGTCCGAGGGGGTGACGGAGGTGGTGGCGCAGCGCGTCGTGGAGCGGACGGGCGCGTCGAGCGACCCGTGGTCGACGCCCGACCGCCACGCCGACGTCGCCGTGCCCCTGTCGGCCTGGGACGCGCACCCGGGCGAGCTGGACGCGGACGCCGAGCAGTACGGGTACGCGGCGTCGTACACCGTGGTGCGGAAGCTGCTGGGCGGGCTCGACGACGACGCGTTCACCGCGGTGGTCTCGGCGGCCCAGGCGGGGGAGAGCGCGTACGAGCGCCCGGGCTCCATGGAGGAGAACGGCGGCCGGACCGACTGGCGGCGCTTCCTCGACCTGGTGGAGGAACGGGGCGGCGTCTCCGGTGCCCCGAAGGTGCTGCGCACGTGGGTGCTCGACGCCGAGCAGAAGGCCGTGCTCGAGCCCCGGGCCGCCGCGCGGAAGGCGTACGCGGCCCTGGACGAGGCCGACGGCGCCTGGGCGCCGCCGCTCGGGCTGCGCACGGCCATGACCCGCTGGGAGTTCGGCGAGGCGAAGGACGTGCGGTCCGCCCTCGACGGCGCGGCACGGGACGCCGGCGCCGTCCAGGCCGCCGCGGAGGAGGCCGGGCTGGGCGTCCCCGCGGCGGTGCGCGCGGCCTACGAGGGCGCGTCCGACGCCGACGCCTACGCGGAGCTCGCCACCCTGCTGCCCCGGGCCGCCGAGGTGACGACGCGCGTCGGCGCGGCCGTCCGCGCGTCGGACGCGGACCGCGACCCGGTGACGGAGCTGGGGGCGCTGGTGCTCGGCGTCGACCGGTCGGCCGAGCGGGCGCGGGACGACCTCGCCGCCGGCGACCTGGACGCGGCGGCCGAGCGCGCGGGCGCCGCGTCGGACCGGGCCGGGCTCTCGACGGCCGCCGGTGCCGGCCTGGTCGTGCTGGTGCTGGCGGCGGCCGGCGGGATGGCCGCGCTCGTGGTGCGCCGTCGACGTCGGTCCGCGGCCGTAGACCCGGCGGCCGCGGACCGTGCCGCAGCGGGGTCAGTCGTCGTGGAGGATGCGCTGGAAGAGGGCGTGATCCTGCCAACGGCCGGCGATCCGGAGGTAGGACGGCGCGGTGCCGATGCGGTCGAAACCGGTCCGCGCGAGCACCTTCTGTGACGCCGCGTTGCGCAGCAGGGTCGCCGCCTGGACGCGGTGCAGGCCCAGGTCGTCGCGGGCGTGCGCGCACGCGGCCTCGACGGCCGCGGTCATGACGCCGCGCCCGGCGAGCGCGGCGTCGACCCAGTAGCCCAGGTGGGCGTTGCGGAACGCCCCGAGCACGATGTCGGACAGGTTCACGCGGCCGACGACCTCGCCGTCGCGCTCGAGCACGAGCGGCACCGACCGGCCGTCCTCGTGCGACCGCAGTTCCGTGGCGACGAGCGCGGCCTGCCGGTCGCCGTCGTAGAACTCCGGCGGCCGCACGGGCTCCCACGGCTCGAGGTGCGTGCGGTTGCGGGTGTACGCGGCCGCGAGCGCCGGGCCGTCGTCGGGGCGCAGCAGGCGCAGGGCGACGCCGGCGGGCAGCGGGGCGCCGGACGGGGTCGAGGGCGTTCCGGTCGCGGGCACGACGGCGAGCCTAGCCCCGGGCCTGGGCCCGCAGTGCCGCGAGCGCGGACCGCACCTCGTCGGCGACCGGGCGGGCCTGCCCGGAGGCGATCCACGCCTCGAACCCGACGCGGAACGCGCCCACGCCGGCCTCGGCGACCATCGAGGCGTCGGGTTCCGGGACCCCGCGGTCGCGCAGGGCTGCCGCGGCGGCGTCGCGCAGCGCGGCGAGCTTGAGGAGCTCCCGCTCCTGGAGGCGCGGGGTCACGGCGATGACGGCGGCGCGGCGGGCGGCGAACTCGCGGCGCTCCTCGAGGACCTCGACGGCGGTGGCGACGGCCTCGCCGACGACGTCGAGGGGGTCGTCGGCGGCGGGCGCGGCGGTGATCGCCGCCCCGACGGCCGCCTCGAGCTCGTGCCCGCCGTCGAACAGCACCTCGCGCTTGTCGGCGAAGTGCCGGAAGTACGTGCGCTCGGTGACGCCGGCGCGCTCGGCGATCTGCGCGGTCGTGGTCTGCTCGAACCCCTGCTCGGCGTAGAGGTCGAGCGCGGCGCGCGTCATGCGCCCGCGCGCGTCGGGTTCCCATCGGGCCATGGTGGACAGTCTAGTGATGACAGTTGCTGACATGCAGGTGTAGCGTGGTTGATGTCAGCAACTGACATCACGGGCCGCGCTGCGGCCCACGAGAGGAGAACCCATGCGCGTCTTCGTCACCGGAGCCTCCGGCTGGATCGGCTCCCACACCGTTCCCCACCTGATCGCCGCCGGGCACGACGTCGTCGGCCTCGGCTACTCGGACGACTCCGCGCGCCGGGTCGAGGCCCTGGGTGCGACCGTCCATCGCGGCGGGCTCGACGACCTGGAGAGCCTGCGCGCCGGCGCCAAGGACGCCGACGCCGTCGTGCACCTGGCCTTCAAGCATGACTTCGACGACTACGTGGGTGCCGGCCGCGTCGAGCGCGCCGCCGTCGCGACCTTCGTCGACGAGCTGGCGGGCAGCGGCCGCGCGCTCCTGCTGGCCTCCGGCCTGGTCGGGACCCCGGGCGTGAGGATGACCGAGAACGACAGGTCCGTGTTCTCCGGCCCGGACGCCCCGCGCGGCGGCTCCGAGGGCCTGGCCCTCGACGCCGCGGACCGCGGCGTGCGGTCGGTGGCGCTGCGGTTCTCGGCCACCGTGCACGGGGTGGGAGACCACGGCTTCACGGCCGTGCTGACGCGGATCGCGCGCGAACGGGGGGTCTCCGGCTACGTCGGCGACGGGTCGGGCCGGTGGCCCGCCGTCCACGTCGACGACGCCGGGCGCCTCGTCGCGCTCGCGGTCGACAAGGCGTCCGCGGGGTCCGCGGTGCACGCCGTCGCCGAGGAGGGCGTGCCCTCCCGCGAGATCGCGGAGGCGATCGGCCGCGCCGTGGGGGTGCCCGCCGTCTCCGTCGACCCGGCGGACTCGGCCGCACACTTCGGCTGGCTCAGCCGGTTCTGGGGCATGGACGCCGTCGCGTCGAGCGCGATCACCCGCGAGCGGCTGGGCTGGGAGCCCGTCGGCCCGACCCTGGTCGAGGACCTTGCCGCCGGCGCCTACGACCACGTGGCGCGCGGCTGACTCGGCGGCGTCAGCCCTGCCGGTCCTCGTCCGCCAGCCGCGGCTCGGTGCGCAGCGCCGGGCGCAGGCCCGCCTTGTCGGCGTAGAACGCGCGGATGTCGTCCATGTCGGCGCGCACGTCGCCGGTGAGGCGGAGGGTGGGGCCGAGGCCGGTCGTCATCGTGGTGCGGTCGACGTACCCGAGCGTCACCGGCAGGTCCGCGGCCCGGGCGATGCGGTAGAAGCCGGACTTCCACCCGTCGCCCGACCGCGTGCCCTCGGGCGTGACGACGAGGTGGAACACCTCGCCGGCGCGGACGTGGGCGAGCACGTCGTCGACCACGCGGCTGGGGTCGCGACGGTCCACGGGGATGCCGCCCAGCGCGCGCATGAGCGGACCGCGCCAGCCGGCGAACAGGGTGTGCTTGCCCAGCCAGCGCACGTCCAGGCCGAGCCGCCACGCGATGGCGAGCATGAGGACGAAGTCCCAGTTGGACGTGTGCGGCGCGCCCACCAGCACGCCCGCCTGCGCCGGGGCGGGCTCGCTGCGCAGGGTCCAGCGGCTGAGCCGCCAGTAGGTGCCGGCGAGCGCCCGCCGCAGGGTTCTGAGCATCGGGCGACTCTACCGGCCCGTCTGGCAGAACCCGTGTCGGAGGGCCGCGCCATGCTGCCGGGATGAGCGAGCACGGCGTCCACCACACCATCGACTACCTCGAGCTGCCGGTGACCGACCTCGCGGCGGCCCGGGAGTTCTACGCCGCGGCCTTCGGCTGGGAGTTCGTCTCCTACGGGCCGGGGTACGCGGGCATCCGCACGGCCGCGGAGCAGGCGCCTGCCGAGGCGGGCGGGCTGCGCCTCGCGGAGGCCGCCGACGTCTCCCGGGGCGGGCCGTTCGTCCTGCTGTACTCCGACGACCTCGACGCGACGCTGGCCGGCGTGACGGCCGCGGGGGGTCGGGTGGTCGAGGGCCCGTACGAGTTCCCCGGCGGCCGCCGCTTCCACTTCCTCGACCCCAGCGGCAACGAGCTCGGGGTGTGGGCGACGGCCTGACCAGGCACTGGCAGGCTCGTGCCGTGACCGCCGCCGCGAGCCCCCTCGTCCCGCTCCGTGTCGCCCTCCTCGGGTCGGGCGCGGGGAGCACCGCCGACCACGTCCTGGGGTCGGGCGCCGCCGACGTGCGGCTCGTGCTCGGGAACAACAGTCGGTCAGGGATCTTCGACGTCGCCCGGCGGCACGGCGTCCCGACCGCCCACCTCAGCGGCGTCACGCACCCGGGCCCGGGCGACCTCGACACCGCCGTCCTCTCCGCCCTCGACGGCGCCGGGGCCGACGTGGTGGTGCTCGCCGGGTACATGAAGAAGCTCGGGCCGCGGGTCCTCGCCCGCTACCAGGGTCGGATCCTCAACACGCACCCTGCGCTGCTGCCGGAGTTCGGCGGCGCCGGCATGTTCGGCGACCACGTGCACGAGGCCGTCCTGGCCTCCGGCCGCACGGTCTCCGGTGCGACGGTCCACGTGGTGACGGCGGACTACGACGAGGGACCCGTCGTCGCGCAGACCGAGGTGCCGGTCCTCCCCGGCGACGACGTGCCTGCCCTGCGCGCCCGGGTGCAGGCCGCGGAGAAGGCGCTCCTCGTCGACGTGCTGCAGGCCTGGCGCCCCTGAGCGGGTCAGGCCTCAGCCGCGCGCGAAGGCGAGGCTCTCGGCGACGACGGACACGACCGCGTCGACCTCCGCGGCGTCGCGCGGGCCGTAGATCATGTACTCGGTGCCGAAGTCCTCGTACTGGTGCGGTTCCGCCCACCCGAGCGCGACGAGCTCCTCGCCGCGCTCGTGCGGCAGCACCAGGTGCACGCTCGTGTCGGTCACGCCGTGCAGGTGCACCGGCTCGAGGCGGCGGCCCGGCGCGAGGTTCGTCGCCGGCTCCCGCTCCCGCTCGAGGTCGGCGAGGAAGACCGCGCGCGAGGACTTCGGCGACACCTGGCTGTGGCCCTCGACGACGCCGTCGAGCGCGAAGACGCGGGCGACCAGATCGCCCCACAGCGCAGGGGACGAGCGTTGGGTGAGCTGGCGGTGCGGGCCCTCGTCGGACGTGTCAGGACGGTCGCCCGGGCGGGCGGTGGTCAGGTGCGGGGAGGTCGGCACGGTGGCACCGTACCCGCCCCGGCAGCCGGGACGTCAGCCCACGACAGCCAGGGCGAGCACGCCGGCCGCGACGGCGAGCGGCGCCACGACGGCGCCCTGGGTGACGACGCGGCGCATCAGGCCCGCCGGGGCGGAGAACGTGTGCCGCCGGTACTGCTGGAGCCACAGCAGCGTGGCGAGCGACGCCCAGGGCGTGATCAGCGGCCCGGCGTTGACGCCGACGAGCAGCGCCGCCAGCCGGGCGTCGTCGCCCGTCACGGTCGGGGCGAGCGCCAGGTAGGCGGGCAGGTTGTTCACCGCGTTCGCCGACGCCGCGCCGACGGCGGCGACCTGGGCGAGGGACCCTGCGTCGTCGCCCGTGCCCACGAGCGGGGTGAGCAGGTCCGTGAGGCCGTGCGCGTGCCACGTGCCGACGGCGGCGAACAGGCCGGCGGTGACCACGACCGTGCGCCACGGCACGAGCTCGCGGACCGGCACGAGCAGCGGCACCCGGCGCCACGCCGTCGCCGCCCCGAGCGCGACGACGGCGCCCAGCGCCACGGGCAGGACCGGCAGCCCGGCCGCGAAGCCGGCACCCATGAGGACGACGACGACCCCCGCGATCCACAGCAGCACCGGGTCGGCGGCCCGGCGAGGCTCCGGCAGGGCGTACGTGCCGCGCAGCGCCGGCGCGTGCAGGACGGCGAGCGCGGCGACCACGACCACGAGCACCGCGGCGGCGGGCGCGACCATGACGCCGAGGTACCCGGCGTCGAACGACGGTGCGGCCATGAGGTTGGTGAGGTTGGAGACCGGCAGCAGCAGCGATGCCGTGTTGGCGAGCGCCAGCACGGTGAGCGCGAGGGGGAGCGGGTCGCGGCCGGCGCGGCGGGCGACGGCCACGACGGCCGGGGTGAGCAGCACGGCCGTCGTGTCGAGGGACAGGACGACGGTGCAGAGGGCCGCGACCGCGGCCACGAGGAGCCACAGCGCCGGCGCCCGCCCGCGGGCGAGTCGCGCGGCGCCGTCCGCGACGGCGTCGAACAACCCCGCGCCCGCGCAGAGCTCGGCGACCACCGTGAGCAGGACGACGAAGCCGAGCACCGGCCCGGTCAGTGCGGCGAGGGCGCGGGCCTCGGCGGCCGGCAGCGCCCCCGACAGCGGCAGGACCACCACGAGCACCAGGGCGGGCACCCACAGGGGCGGCAGGAGCCGTCGCGCGGGGCGTGTCACGGGCCGAGCGTAGACGCCGGCCCGACCTCAGCCGTATCGACCGACGATGTAGTGATCGACCCCCCGCCGGCAACTGAGGGGTATGAGCACTCGACGCCGACGCCCCGGGGACGCCTCCGCGCCCCTGATCTTCGCGCTCGTGGCGCTCGGCTGCGCCACCGTCTGGGTCGTGTGGCTGGGCGTGCTGATGCTCACCGACGTCTCGGGGCCGCAGCCGGCCGGCTGGGGGCTGGCGGCGGGCGGGGTCGCGGTGCTGGTCGCCGACGGTCTGCTGGTGGCGTCGCTGCTGCGCGGCCCGACGCGGATCGTGGCGCACGACCCGTCCGGCACACGGTGGTCGTTGCGCGCGGCCCCGGTGCCGGTGCGCCTGGCGACGTCGGAGCCCCTCGAGCCCGGGTCGCGCGGGGCGGCCCTCGCGGCCCAGGTCGTGCGTGCCGCCACCCGGCCCGGCACCGCGGACCGGGTCGACCGGGCGCGCGCCGTCCTGGTGCTGCGCCAGATCCTGGAGGTCGCGCAGGCCTCCGACGGGCGGGGCGGCTCCGGCGGCGACGCCGAGTGGGCGCGGGTGCGCGCGGCCGTCGTGGACCTGACCCTGCGGGCGTCGGACCACCCGCCGCACCCGGTCACCCCGCTGCCGTGGGAGGAGCACCTCGCCGCGCCGCAATGAGCTGCCTGCGGCGCCCGTCCGGCCTGATCAGGGGCTCGCCGGGCGGGCGTCGCCGGCGTCGGTCATTCCTCGTGCCGCGTCCCGTCGTCGAGGTACCAGACCAGCTCCGCCTCGTCGAGGGCGTCCCCGTCGCCGGTGCTCCACGCGACCCAGTACCCGTCGGACAGCTCGGCGGGGATCACGCTGCCGTCCTCCGTCTCCAGCTCGACGCTCGCGACGTCCTCTCCGGCGAAGCCCGTCAGCACCTGGGCGCCGTCCGTCGAGGTACCGATCTCCACCGCCGCCACGTCCCGCGCCGGGGCGGCGTCAGCCTTGCCGTTCGTCACGGTCCAGGCCTGGTACGGCGGGGACGCCTCCTGGACGCACATGACGAGCTCGCGCCGGTCGTTCATCATCGCGGTGAGCCCGAGGTCGTCGTAGCGTCGCTCGATCAGCGGTCGGAGGCCGCGGACGTCGGGGCCGTCGGTGCACCGCTGACGACGCTGCTCGGTCAGCGCCGTGGCCGGCTCCCCGTCCTCCGGCCAGGCGCTGTCGAGCGACAGTGACCGCTCGGCGTCGTGCTCCCGCCACTCCAGGGAGACGCGGGCGTCGGTCGGCACGCGGTCGCCGGGCATCATGACGGTCCAGCCGGCACCGTCCCGGACGGCGTCGACGACGAGCACGGACCCGGGGGAATCGACGTCCTGCGGAGGTTCCACCTGGAGCCGGACCGCCCCGGCGCCCGGGCCGACGTCTCCCCAGACGACGTACCAGTCGTCGTCCAGGACCCCACCGAGGGTGACCTCCCCGTCCGACGCCGTGGGCGCGGGATCGGTCCACAGCGTGCTCGTCGACGTCGTGCCCCCGACGCCGCTCGCGTACGAGCAGAAGCCTGTCATGCCGGTGGTCGGCGACCGCAGCATCGTCAGGTCCGCCCCGCCGACGGTGTCGTGGGCGAGCGTCGCCCAGGCCGGGTCGAGCTCGGACCCTCCGGGCACCGCGGACGCCATGAGGTTCGCGGCACAGGAGTCTGCCGGGGAGGCGGGCCCGGGCGCCGGCTGCTGCGCCAGCACGAGCCCGACGCCGACGACACCCACGACGCCGGCCGCGGCGGCCGCCCCGAGCCGCACGCGTCGCCGGCGGCGCTCGCGGGCGGTGCGGCCGCGGCCGAGCGGCACGACGACGTCGTCGTCGACCACGGGGAGCAGGCCGCCGCCGTCGCCCTCGTGGCGCGCGCGGGCCTCGTCGAGGTCGAGCACGTGCGCGTCGCCGACGCGTCGGCTGCGGGAGGGTCCGGACCCGTCGCGGCCGCCGCCGAGGGACTCGTCGAGCACCTCGTCGAGCGCGGCGCGGGCGGCGTCGAGCCGCGCGGGGTCGGGGGACGTGGTGGGGGCGAGGCGGGCGAGCCGCTCGTCGATGCCGGCGGTGCTCATGCGGACCTCCTCGAGGACGCGGCGGAGCGAGGAGTGTCGGTGTCACCGATGGCGGGACGGGCGGCGGGGCTGTCGGCCGGGCCGCCGGCAGTGCTGTCCGCAGAGCCGGCGAGCCGCCGTCGGGCGCGGTGCAGCCGGACGTGGAAACGCGGCGGTGCTGCACCCGGCGACGTCGGCCGCGTCGGCGGGCGCGAGACCGTCCCACGCGACCAGGAGGATCGCCTCCCGCTCGCGCTCGCCGAGGCGGGCGAGGCCGCGCAGCAGGGCGTCGCGCTCGACGGCGAGCGCCTCGGGGGCGGCCTCCGGCAGGGGAGCGGAAGCCGCGAGGGCGGCGAGCTCGTCGTCGAGGCGGCGCCACGCCACGAGGAAGGTCTCGGAGAGCACGTCCTGCGCCATGTCCGGGTCGGTGTGCCGCCACAGGTACGCCTGGACGCGGACGGCGTGCGCGCTCCACAGCGCGGACAGTCGTTCGCGCCGTGCGGCAGCGCCGTCGGGAGCGTCGTCGGGGGTGCTCACACGACGTAGTGTCCCGGGCCGGTCGCTCCTTACACGCGATCTCGGGCCGTCAGGCGGGCTGCTCCCCGGGCTTCACGGCGAGCACGGGGCACGCCGCGGTGAGCAGGATGCGCTGCGCGACGGAGCCCATGAGCAGCTTGCCGACGGGGCTGCGGTGCCGCAGCCCCACGACGACGAGGCGCGCGGAGAGCTCGGCCGCGACGTCGAGCACCTGCTCCGCGACGTCGCGCCCCATCTCCTGCCGCACGACGTGCGGCAGCCCGGTGCCCCGCAGCCGCTCGGCCAGGTCGGCGAGCCCGCCGGGGGCGGCGAACCGCTCGTCCACCAAGGCGTCGCCGCGGGTGCCGTTGACGACGGCGACTCCGCGCCTGCCCGCGGCGGCACCCTCGGCGGCCCACGCGATCGCGTGCTCCAGCGCGGCGTCGCCGAACTCGTCGGGCGTCCAGGCCACCACCACCCAGCCGTCGGCCGGGGGCGGGGTCTGCTCCTGCTCGCTCATCGCGTGCTCCCTTCCAGCTCGGTCTCGGGCTCGGCCTCCGCGACGATCCGCGACTCGGTCCTGTTCCGCCACCGCGACAGCAGCGGGCGGGTCAGCAGCACCAGCGCCAGCACCGCGTAGATGGCGATGGCGAGCGGCTCGCTCCACAGGATGGCCGGGTCGCCGCCGGAGATGGTGAGCGCCTCGCGCAGCTTGGTCTCCATGAGCGGCCCGAGGATGACGCCGAGGATCAGCGGCAGCACCGGCAGCCCGAACCGGCGCATCGCCATCCCGAGCAGGCCGAACACGAGCAGCAGGGCGATGTCGAACGGGTCGAGGTTGGTGGCGTAGGCGCCCAGGCAGGCGAAGAACAGGATGCCCGCGTACAGCTGGGGCCGCGGGATGCGCAGCAGCCGCGCCCACAGCGGCGCGAGCGGCAGGTTGAGCACCAGCAGCAGCAGGTTGCCGATCAGCAGGCTGGCGAGCAGCGTCCACACCATGTCCGCGTGCTCGGTCATGAGCTGCGGGCCGGGCTGGATGCCGTACCCCTGCAGCGCGGACAGCATCACGGACGCCGTCGCCGTCACGGGCAGGCCGAGCGCCAGCATCGGCACGAGCATGCCCGCGGCCGAGGCGTTGTTCGCGGCCTCCGGTCCGGCGACGCCCTCGATGGCGCCCCGGCCGAACTCGTCCTTGGCGTCCGCCCGCCGCTTGGCCACGCCGCGCTTCGCCAGGCTGCGCTCGGTGACGAACGACAGGAACGTCGGCAGCTCGGCGCCGCCCGCGGGCAGCGCGCCGAAGGGGAACCCGTACGCGGTGCCGCGCAGCCAGGGCTTCCACGACCGGCGCAGGTCCGCGCGGCCCAGCCACGGCTGCCCGACCGGCACGACGCGGGCGGGCTTGCGCCGCAGGTGCGCCGCGACCCACAGGGCCTCGCCGAGGGCGAAGATGCCGACGGCCACCACCACGATGTCGAGGCGGTCCACGAGCTGCGTGACGCCGAACGTCAGGCGCGGCTGCCCGGTGTTGAGGTCCAGCCCCACCAGGCCGATCGTCAGGCCGACGAACAGCGACATGAGGCCGCGCAGCGGGCTCGCGCCGAGCACGGTCGCGGTCATGACCAGCGCCAGCACCATGAGCGCGAAGTACGACGGCGCGCCGATCTCGACGGCGACGTCGGCCAGCGCGGGCGCGAACATCGCGACGAGCAGCGTGCCGATCGTGCCGGCCACGAACGACCCGAGGGCGGCGGTCGCCAGCGCCTGCGCGCCCCGCCCGGCGCGGGCCATGAGGTTGCCCTCGAGCGCCGTCATCACGGACGCGGACTCGCCGGGCGTGTTGAGCAGGATCGACGTCGTCGACCCGCCGTACATGCCGCCGTAGTACAGGCCGGCGAACATGATGAACGCCTGCGTGGGCTCCAGCCCGAACGTCACGGGCAGCAGCAGCGCGATCGCCATCGCCGGCCCGATGCCGGGCAGCACGCCGACGAACGTGCCGAGCAGCACGCCCACCGCGGCGTACAGCAGGTTCATGGGGGTGAGGGCGGCGGCGAGGCCGTCCGCCAGCAGTCCGAGGTTGTCCATCAGAGCCTCACAGGATCCCGTCGAGGACGCCGGGGGTGAGCGGGATGCCCAGCCCGACGACGAAGCCGTACCAGCTGGCCACGGCGAGCACGAGGCCCACCAGCACGTCGCGGATCACCGTGCGGCTGCCGAGCGCCCACGCCGACCCGGCGAACAGGACGGCGCCCGCGAGCGCCCACCCGAGCCAGCTCACGGTGGCGACGGTCAGCAGGATGACGCCGACCAGCTTCAGCACCGTGGGCCAGTCGGCGGGGGTCGTGACGTCGACGTCCTCGCCCGCCTCCGGCTCGGGGCGCGAGCCGCGCGCGGTCGCGACGGCCAGCAGGATGCTCGTCACGGCCAGCCCGGCGCCGATCACGAACGGGAAGATGCGCGGGCCCACGGGGTCGGCGAACCCGACCTCGAGCGTCGCGGCGTCGTAGACGGTGTACGCGCCGACGACGAGCAGCACGGCCGCCAGCCCGTACTGGGCGGCGTCGACGCGGGGCGTGGCCGTCGTCGGCGTCTCCTCCTGGGTGCTCACAGCAGGTTCAGCTCCTTCAGGGTGGTCGACACCCGCTCGTCCTGCTCGCGCAGGAACTGCTCGAAGTCGTCGCCGGTGGTGAAGGCGTCGGTCCAGCCGTTGTCGGCCAGGGCCTCCTCCCACTCGGGCGAGTCGTGCATGCGGGTGAGGTAGTCGACGAGCCGGTCGCGCGCCTCGTCGCTGATGCCGGGCGGGGCGACGACCCCGCGCCAGTTGGTGAAGACGAGGTCGATGCCGGACTCGGTGAGGGTCGGGACGTCGGCGAAGGCGTCCCCGGCGACGCGCTCCTCGCCGGAGACGGCGAGCACGCGCAGCTCGCCCGCCTCGATCTGCCCCTCGAACTCGGCGAGGCCGGAGAACCCGACCTGGATCTTGTGGCCCAGCAAGGCGCTGGTCAGCGGGCCGCCGCCGTCGTAGGGCACGTACCGCAGGTCCTTCGGGTCGACGCCGGTCGCCTTGGCGAGCTGCATGGGGAACAGGTGGTCGGGGCCGCCGGGCGACGACCCGCCGCCCACGACCACGGAGCCCGGGTCGTCCTCCCACGCGGCGACGAGGTCGTCGATGGTCTCGAACGGCGAGTCCGCGGGGACGAGCACGCCCCCCTGCTCCTCGATGAGCTGGGCGATCGGCGTCGCGTCGTGCGGGCGGGCGTCCACGCCGAACGAGTACGTGGAGCCGACCACGCCGAGCCCGAGCGTCATGAGGAGCCGCTCGTTGCCCGCCTCGCCCATGAGCCGCGACATGGCGACCGAGCCGCCCGCGCCGAGGATGTTGGTGACCTGGATGTCGCCGCCGGTGATGCCGTCGCGGTCCAGGACGCCGACGGCCGCGCGGCCGGTCTGGTCGTAGCCGCCGCCAGGGCTGTTGGGGATCCACATGTCGAGGTCGGTCGAGTCGTCGCCGCGCGTGACCCCGCAGGCGGCGGTCACGGCGACCAGGGCGGTCGCCAGGGTCGCGGCGACGGCGGCGCGCAGGCCGCGTCGTCGGCGGGATGTCGTCGTCGACACCGGGTACTCCAGACTGTCGGTGCTGCGGGGCGGCTGTGCCCCGGGTGAGATCGTCACAGGTGACCGCCGGGCGCGTCATCATTGGGCAACCAAAGGAGGTTGTGGAACTTGCGGTCACGACGTTCGCGCGGCACCCGGCGGCACCTGACGCTCGGCGGTCAGGTGCTGGCGCTCCAGCTCGCCGTGCTGCTCGTCGTCGTCGCCGCGGCCGCCGTCGTCTTCCTGGGGCAGGCCGACGCCGCGTTCCGCGACGACCGCGCGGACCGCCTCGAGGTGGCGGCCGAGGGCCTGGCGGGCATCCCGGCGGTGCAGGCGACGCTCGTCGCCGACGCGCCCGACACCCAGGCCCTCGCGTTCTACCTGCAGAGCCGCGCGGCGTACGTCGACGCCCGCAACGCCTACCTCACCGACCCCGAGGGCCGGATCCTCGTCGCCACGGACCCGACCCGCAGGGGCGAGCGTCTCGACCTGCCCGACGACGCCGCCGCGCGCGCCGGCAGCGGCGACGTCGACGACGTGGCGGGGCGCTCGATCGCGGCGTGGGTGCCGGTGTACGGCGGCAGCGACCCGGTGCCGCAGCCGCGCGCGCCGGAGCCGGTCGCCGTCGTCGTGCTGGCCGACCCGTACCCGCCGCTGACGGAGCGGCTCTCGGACGCCGGCGGCGACGTGCTCGTGGTGCTCGGCATCGGCACCGCGCTCGCGGCGGCGGGGTCGTGGCTGCTGGCGCGCCTCGTCAAGCGGCGCACGCGCGGCCTGGAGCCTGCCCAGATCGCGGCGCTCGCGGACCACCGCGAGGGCGTCCTGCGCTCGATCCGCGAGGGCGTCGTCGTGCTGGGCGACGACGGCGCGGTGAGCCTCGTGAGCGACAGCGCCCGCGAGCTGCTCGGCCTCGCGGACGACGCGCCCGACCCGACCGGGCGCCGCCTGGAGGACCTGGGCCTCGACCCCGCCGTCCTGGACCTGCTGCAGGGCACCGACGAGGTGCACGACGCCGTCCTGGTCGCGGGCGACACCGTGCTGGTGCTCAACCGGCGCCGCGTGCTGCACGACGGCCGCCCGGCCGGCACGGTGACCACGCTGCGCGACCGCACCGAGCTGCTGGCGCTGCAGAGCGAGCTGCACGCGCGCGAGAGCGTCACGGAGACGCTGCGCGCGCAGACGCACGAGTTCAGCAACCAGCTGCACACCGTCTCCGGGCTGATCGAGCTGGGGGAGTACGACGAGGTGGGGCGGTTCGTGGAGCGGCTCACGCGGCGGCGGGCCGACCTGAGCGACGTCGTGACGACGCGCGTGGCCGACCCGGCGGTGGCGGCGCTGCTCATCGCCAAGGCGACGCTCGCGGACGAGCGGCACGTGGAGCTCGTCGTCGACCCGGGCAGCGCGCTGCCGCGCCTCGACCCGGACCTGTCCGCGGACGTCGGCACCGTGCTCGGCAACCTCGTGGACAACGCCGTCGACGCCGCGGCCTGGGCCGCGGGCCCGGACGCGCACGGCGTCTCGGCGCCCGCCATGGTCCGGGTGCGCCTGGCGCTGGACGGGCCGGCGCACGACGTCCTCGTCGAGGTCGCGGACACCGGGCCCGGCGTGCCGCCCGAGCAGGCCGACACGATCTTCCGGCGCGGGTGGAGCACCAAGCCGCACGGCGCGACCGGCCGCGGCGTGGGGCTCGCGCTCGTGCACGTGCTGGCGCAGCGCCGCGGCGGGCGGGTGACGGTGCACAATGGCGACGCCCCGGCCGGGGAGGGCGGCGCCGTGTTCATCGCACGGCTGCCGCGGGCCGTCGCGGGCACCGGACGGACCGATCAGGGGGAGCAGCAGGCGTGAGCCTCGACGTGCTGGTGGTGGAGGACGACTTCATGGTCGCGTCCATCCACCGCCGCTTCGTGGAGCGGGTGCCGGGGTTCCGGGTGGTCGGCGAGGCGCACTCGGGCGCCGACGCGCTCGCCGCCGTCGAGGCGCTGCACCCCGACCTCGTCCTCCTCGACGTGCACCTGCCCGACATGAGCGGCATCGAGGTGCTCCGCCGCCTGCGGGCCGCGGGCCACGACCTCGGCGTCGTCGTCATCACCGCCGCCCGCGAGGCCGACACCGTGCGCGCCGCCGCGGCCGGCGGGGCGGCGCACTACCTCGTCAAGCCGTTCGCGTCCGACGACCTCACGGCGCGCCTCCAGGAGTTCCGCCGCGCCCGCGCCGCGCTGGCGGGGCTGGACGACGACGGCGCCGCCGGCAGCCCGGCCGACATCCAGGCCGACATCGACGCCGTCTTCGCCCGCCCGCCGCAGGCGTCCGCGCCGCGCGACCCGCTGCCCAAGGGCCTCAGCCAGGAGACCGCCGACGCCGTGCTCGCCGCGCTCGCGGACGGCGCGGAGCTCAGCGCCACCGAGTGCGCCGACGCCGTCGGCGTCAGCCGCGTCAGCGCCCGCCGCTACCTGGAGCACTTCGCGACGACGGGGCGCGCCGCGGTGCGCCTCAACTACGGCACCGCGGGGCGCCCCGAGCGCCGCTACCGGCTGCGCTGAGCCGGCGGCGGCGCCCGCCGGGCGTCAGGGAGCGGACGCCCGGCGACCGATCAGGAGCCCGAGCCCGGCCCGTACACGAACGCCTCGATCATGCCGCCCTCGACGAGGTCCACGCGGGCGCACGAGGCGCCGTCGTCGACCACCTCGGTCGTCGGCACCTCGAACTCCTCGTCCGCGTACGCCTCGTCGACGACGGCACGGGCCTCGTCGAGCGAGACGCACTCGTCCACGATCCGCTCGCGCAGGGCGTCGATCGTCGGGTCGTCGTCGGGCCCGTGGAGCCGCGCGAACGGGTCGTCGGACGCGAAGACGACGACCTGCCGATCCCCGGCGTGCACCTCGCCGTCGGAGCACGGCGGCGCGGCGCCCGGCACGGCGTCGGGCGCCGGCGCGGACTCCGGCGTGACCACCGTCCAGTCCTGCAGACCGAGCCGCTCGATCTCGCCCTGCGCCCAGGCGACGGCCTCGGGGACCGTGCGGCACCCGCTCCTGCCGCCGTCGACGGTGTCGGCCACGCTCCTCTGGAGCTCGACGACGCCGCCCCCGACCGCCTGCGTGCCCTCCAGCCGCTGCACGCCCTCGGGCACCTGGTCGGCGGGGGCCACGATCGTCTGGCCGTCCCACGCGAAGGCGACGGGGTCCTCGATCGGGGGCAGCCCCTCCTCGGCGAGCAGCGTGGTGCAGTCGGCGTACGGGTCGCCGGTGATCCACGAGCCGGCGGCGTCGAGGTGCAGGCCCTCGGCGGCGTCCGCGTCCCAGACGTGCACGCAGGCGACGCCCTCGCCGCTGGAGCCCTGGAACGCCTGGATCGCCGCGTACGCGACCCCGCCCCCGGTGAGGGCGGCGGCCAGGCCGATCGCCACCGCGCCGCGGCGCCCGAGCCGGCGTCGCCGGGGGAGCGGGTCGTCGGCGGTGGGGAGGGTCGGCGCCGTCACGCCGTCGGTGCTCGTCATGGTGATCTCCTCGCGCAGGGCGGCGAACGCGGCCTCGTCCACGGCGTCGAGGTTCGCCCGGCGAGCCGGGTCTGCGGCGCTCAGCCGCTTCGTCAGGTCGCTCATCACGCCTCCTCGGTTCCGGGGCGGGCCGGTGCCCACCCGCTGATCACCTGTCCGGCCGGGTCCGTGCGTTGCACGGCCCGGTCGGTGCGCCGCACGCGGGGGACGTCGTCCGCCGCGGCGAGCGCGGCCAGCTGGTCGGCGAGCCGTCGTCGTGCACGGTGCAGCCGGACGCGGACCGCCGCGCGGGAGATGCCGAGCACGAGGGCGATCTCCTCCCGTGCCAGCTCCTCCCACGCGACCAGCCGCAGCAGCTCCTGGTCCTCGTCGCCGAGGCGCGCGAGCGCCCGTTCGACGTCGCCGACGTCGTCGTCGGACGGCGGCGGCACCGCCTCGACGACCTCGGCCCGCAGGCGGTCGGCGAGGGCGAGGCGGCGTCTGGTCCCGCGGTGGAGGTTCGCGAGGACACGGCGCGCGACGCCGAACATCCACGGCCGCGCGTCCGCGCCCGCGGGGACGTCCTCGATGCGCCGCCAGGCGACGAGGAACGCCTCGGCGACGACGTCGGCGGCGTCGGCGGGGTCGGCGACGCGCCGCACCGCGTAGGCGAGCAGCGGGCGGTGGGTGGCCTCGAAGAGCGCGGTGAAGCGCGCCTCGTGGTCGGGCGGTTCGGGGGCTGGCATCGGTGGCCCTTCGGCGGGGAGACGGTGACGACGGTGTCATGTCCTGCTCGGGTCAGAGCGTTGCAGGCACGTCCGGCGACCGGTCGTCGCCCAGCACGCGCGCCGTGATCCGGGGCAGCGCGTCCGCCAGCGCGGCGGGCCGCGGGGTGCGGGTGACGAGGGTGATGCGCACCGTCCCGGGCACCGGCGACGGCACCACGCGGTCCCCGGGGACCGCGTACCAGCGGGCGGTGAGCTCGGGCATGAGGGCGGGGCAGCCCAGCTCGCGCGCGATGCGGAGGGTGGCCTCGGTGGTGGGGCCGCGGCGCGGGACGGCGCCCAGCGCGGACAGCCGCCGGTGGGTGGCCTCGCCGGCCAGGTCGATGAGGCTGTAGACGACGGTGCGGCCCGCGAACGGCCGGCCCCCGGCGGCGAGCGGGGCCACGCCGTCGGGCAGCACGACCACCCGCGGCGACTCGCCCAGCGGGGTGCGCTGCAGGCCGCGCGGCACCACGATCTGCTCCGCGACGGTGACGATCGCGGCGTCCAGGGTGCCCTCGTGCACCTGCCGCACGAGGTTCGGACCGTGGTCGACCTCCGGCAGGATCGTGACCTCGGGCAGCTCGAGCTCGACGGCCGTGAGCACCATCGGGCTGAGGGCCTGGATGGTGCCGACCGACAGGGTCGGCGCGGCGACGGCGGCGAGCACCTGGTCGGGCAGGGCGTCCAGGTCGGCCAGCAGCCCCGCGGCCAGGCGGGCGAGCTCGCGGCCGGCCGGGGTGGGCCGGGCGCCGGTGGTGTCGCGGTCGAACAGGGGCGTGCCGACGCGGCGCTCCAGGGCGGACAGGCGGCGGCTCGCGGACGGCTGCGCGACGAGCAGCTCGCGGGCGGCAGCGCCCACCGAGCCGTGCCGCGCGACCGCCTCGGCGAGCTGCAGGTCGTCCACCGTCAGGCGGGAGGTCATGCCCTCAGCGTATGAGCGAGAGGCCCGCGACGCCGTCTACCGGCGTCGTCCGCGGCGGCCGAGGATCGAGGTATGCGCCGTCCCCTGCAGATCCTCACCGCCATCACCTTCGTCACCTGGGTGGGTGCGCGGGTCACGGCCGTCGCGCTGCCGCTCGTGGCGCTCGCCGAGACGGGCGAGGCGTGGGCCACCGGCCTCGTCGGCGGCATGTCGGGGCTGCCGCTGCTGACGGTCGGCTGGTGGGGCCGCGGCCTGCGCGAGCGGCTCGTGTCCGGGCGGGCGCTCGCCGTCGTCATGCTGGTGCAGGTGGCGGGGCTCGCGATCGTGCCGGTCGCGGCGCTCGTCGGACACGTGGGAGCGGTCAGCCTGTGCGCGTCCGGGCTCGTGACCGGTGTCGCCGGCGCGCTGCTCGGCCCCGCGGAGCGTGCGCTCGTCGCCGACCTCGCGGACGCCGGACGCCACCGCCCCGACGGTTCGGGCGGTACCGCCGCCCGGTGGCTCGCGTGGCAGGACCTCGCGCACCGGGTGTCGATGATCTTCGCGCCGCCCCTGGGCGCGTGGCTGGTCGTGGCATGGGGCGCGGAGCCGCTGCTGTGGTGCCAGGCCGCCGTCGTGCTCGCGGCGGCCGCGGCGATGCGGGGAGTCCCGCGGGCGGAGGGCCGCGCCCCGGCGCGGGGAGAGGCGGCGCGGGGCGAGGCGGTGCGGAGCGAGGCGGAGCCGACGGCGGTGCTCGCCGTCCTGCGCGCGCACCCGCAGGTCGCGGTGGGCATCGTGGCGGCGGGCGTCGGCGGCCTGTGCTGGTTCGGCTTCAGCCTCGGGCTGGCCGTCCTCGGCGTGGAGCACGGGATGCCCGGCGCGCTCGTCGCGGCGGGGATGAGCGGTTACGGCGCGACGTCGGTCGCCGCGTCGCTGGCGGCGCCTCTGGTCGTCGACCGGCTGCCGCGCCTTGCGACGGCGGTCGGGACGTGGGCGGTGCTCGGGCTGTCGTTCGCGGCGCTCCCGGCGGTGGTGCCGAGCGTGGCGGGCGTCGCGCTCGTGTCCGCCGTCGGCGGCCTGGCGACGCCGTTCGGGATCGCCGCGCTCAACGCGCTGATCAGCGAGCAGACCTCCGGGCCCGAGCGGCGCGCGGCGTTCACCGCCGAGACCGTGCTGCACTCGGGTGGCGCCTCGCTGGGGCTGCTCGTGGGCGGCGCGGTCATCGGGTGGGTCGGCGCCGGGTCGGTGCTCGTCGTCGTGGGCGGGGTGCAGGTCCTCGTCGCGGGCGTCGGGCTGCTGGCGGCCCGGGCCCTCGGCGCCCGCGGGCGGGCGACGGCCGAGGTGCCGGCCGCCGCCGTCAGCGGCTGAGGGGCGCCGCGCCGGGCTCGGGCTCGTCGTAGGCCGCCCGTGCCGCCTCGACGTCGGGCAGGACGGACGTGGACCACGACAGCAGGGCGTCCACGAGGTCCTGGAGCGTGCTGCCGAGCCCCGAGACGCGGTACTCGACAGCCACCGGGCGGGAGCTGAGGAGCCTCCGCTCGACCATGCCGTTGCGTTCGAGCCGCCGGAGCGTCGCGGTGAGCGACTTCTGGGTCACGGCGGGGATGCTCCGGCGCAGCTCGTTGAACCGCTGCGGTCGTTCGCAGAGCGACTCGAGCACCTGGAGCGACCACCGGTCGAGCACCTGGTCGAGCAGCTCACGGTGGGCGGGGGCGAGGGCGGCGGGGGAGGTCTCGTGCACGACACCTAGTCTCGTTGAAGTGGCCTGAGGAGACCAGGTAGACACGGGATACCTGATCGCCCCACCGGAAGGACGTCCCGTGACCGTCGACCTGCGCACCCCGCCCGGCATGCTCCAGCCCGTCCCGTCCCGTACCACCACGTCGCGATCGGCCTCGGGTCCCGGCAGGTGCACGTGGCCGGGCAGGTCGGCCGCGACGCCGACGGGTCCCCGGCCGCCGTCGGCGACCTCTCCGGCCAGGTCGCCCGGGCGCTGCGTCACGTCGCCCGGGGGCTGGCCGGCGCCGGGGCCGGGTTCGGTGACGTGGTCCGCCTGCGCTTCCTCGTGGTCGGCTGGCGCCCCGAGATGTACCCCGACCTCGTGGCGGGGATCGAGGCGGTCGTCGAGGAGCTCGGCATCCCGCAGCCGTGGCCGCCCGCCACGCTCGTGGGCGTGGAGAGCCTGTTCGAGCCGGACGTGCTCGTCGAGATCGAGGCCACCGCGGTGCTGGACTGACGAAGCCGGGCGCGAGAGATGAAACCCTGGGGCCATGCGTCTCCTTCTGCTGCGACACGGCCAGACCCCCTCCAACGTGGCGGGGCTGCTCGACACCGGCGCACCCGGCCCTGGGCTGACCCCGCTGGGCGAGCAGCAGGCCGCCGCCGTGCCGGCCGCGCTGCGGGGGCGGCGGATCGACGCCCTGGCGGTGTCGTCGCTGGTGCGGACGTCGTACACCGCCGGCCCGCTGGCCACCGACCGCGACCTGCGCCCCACGGTGCTCGACGGGCTGCGCGAGGTCGAGGCCGGAGCCCTCGAGATGTCGTCCGACCTCGCCGACCATCACACCTACCTCGAGACGGTGTTCGCCTGGTCGCGCGGCGATCGGGCACGCCGCATGCCCGGCGGGCCCGACGGCGACGCCTTCCTCTCCCGGTTCGACGACGCCGTCGGGGCGCTCGCGGCGGACGGCCACGACGTCGTCCTCGCCGTCTCCCACGGCGCCGCCATCCGCTCGTGGTCGGGCGCGCGCGTCCGCGGCCTCGACGTCGACGAGCTGGCGTACACCCCGCTCGCCAACACCGGCCTCATCGAGGTCGAGGGCGACCCGGTGTCCGGCTGGCAGCTGGTGGACTGGCGCCGCGAGCCCGTCGGCGGCGCGCAGCTCGACGCCGTCGTCGCCAACGACCCGACCGGCGAGCCCGTCGACGACTGACGGGCGGCTCACCCCACCAGGCTCGCGGCGAGGGTGCCGATCATCCCGAGCCCCAGCAGCCCGAGGACGCCGCCCGCCGCCCTGGTCAGCCACGGCAGGAGGCGGGCCAGACCCGCGAGCGCCCGCTCGGAGCCCAGCGCGACGGCGACGAACAGGTCCCACGCCAGCACGACGGCGACCATCCAGGCGCCGTAGAGCGTGCGGGCGCCGGCGGACGCGGCGGTGAGGGTGGCGGCGAGGCTGGCGTAGAACAGCGCGTTCTTCGGGTTGAGCAGCCCGGACGCGAGGCCGAGGCCGAGGTTCCGCGTCCACGAGGTGCGCCCGACCCTGACCGGGGCGGCGAGCTCGACATCGGCCCGGGCGCGCAGGAACGCGATCCCCATGACGATCAGGAACACGCCGCCTGCGCCCTGGACCGCCAGGAGCACCGTGGGGTTCGTGACGACGGACAGCCCGCAGAACGCCACGGTGACGAAGACGCCGTTCGCACAGGCGATCCCGACGCACGCGCCGCTGGCGCTGCGCCAGCCGCTGGTCATCGTGGTGCGGGCGATCAGGAAGAAGTCGACCCCGGGGATCAGCAGGGCGAGGAAGTGGGCGACGGCGACGGCGAGGAACTGCTCCATGCGGGCATGC